>NZ_JBSHGZ010000013.1:230361-231648 GCF_053618075.1 Embleya sp. NPDC055664 | reverse complement strand
CAACCCCTTAACACTATCGACGCCACCCCCTAACTTGCCCCGAGCCCCCCGGGTCGTTTGCGACATCCGACCCGGGGCTCTCGGGACCCACCCCATGAACCGAGGAGAATCATGAAACATGCGAGGAACTCGACCCGCGGCGTACTGGCCGGCGTGCTGGTGGTGGCGGCGGTCGGCGCGACGGCACCCGCCGTCGCCGCCACCTCCGCAACGAAAGCCTGCGCGTGGACGCCGGCCATCCTGCCGATACCCGCGGGCGCGCTCGCCGGCGACGTGCGGGCGACCGACGGAAGCGGTGGCTACGCGGGCACGATTTCGTACGGCGCGAATTCCGCACAGGGCTCGCGGGCGACGTTGTGGAAGAACGGCAAGTTAACCGACTACGGACTCCTGAACGTTCCCGGATACCAGAAGTGGGTCGAGGTCCTCGGCGTCAACAAGGCCGGGACGGTGGTCGGAAGCGCCTTCCGAAACAGCGGACTCTCGAGCGCCGTCCGCTCGCGCGACGGTGGGCTGGAGCGCCTGCCCGAAGTGCCCGGTGCGTCCGCCTCGCGGGCGACGGGTATCAACGACCGCGGGGACATCGTCGGCGCGGCCGACGTCGGGACCGGAGCCTCGTCGTATTGGAAGCCGGTGATCTGGCCCGCCGACAAGCCCGGAACAGTGGTCAAACTCACCGGGTTGCCCGACAGCGAGGGTTTCGCGACCGGTATCGATCAGGACGGCACCGTGCTGATCGATGTGGACAAGGACTTCAGCCGGCGGCCCTACCTGTGGAAGGCGGGTCGAGCGCATGCGGCGCGCCTCCCCGCCGGGGCGGTGGACGTGCTCACTCGCGGCATATCCAACGGCCGCTTCATCGGCCAGGTCACCTATGGTTCGGGCAACGGCGCGCCGAGCGTGTTGTGGGACCGCGACGGCGTGCCGCGCGCGGTGGCGCGGGCCGCGGATGTCACGGGCATCAACCGCGACGGTCGGATCGTCGGTCGTACCGATGATCCCGATTGGCACGAATTCGGCGTCTGGCGGTCGTCGGCGCTCGAATCCACGGTGAGCTACGCCCCGGACCGCGGGCTCGAATTCGCGGTCGCCGGTGACGACGGCACGATCGCCGGTCGGAGCTGGAAGATCCCCGGCGGCGCGGACGAGCCGACCGTCTGGACCTGCCGCTGACCGAACCGACCGCGTACGGCGGTGCCGATCCCGGACGCCGAGGGGGGGGCCGGGGGGGGTGTGGCCGGGGCCCCCCGCGGCGGGGGGGGGGGGGGTTGGGGGGGGGGGGGCGGC
>NZ_JBSHGZ010000013.1:0-230354 GCF_053618075.1 Embleya sp. NPDC055664 | reverse complement strand
CTCTCCCCCACCCCCCGGGGTCGGGGGGTGCCTCCCCGGCCCGCGGGGGGGGCCGGGGGGGGCTTTGCCCCGGGCCCCGCCTCGGCGGTGGGCGTCAGGGTTGGCGCGGCGGGCCGAACCAGGTGGTGAGGGCCTGGCGCAGGGCCCGGGTGTCCGGGTCGGCGTCCGGGTCGGCCCCCCAGGCGACGTGGCCGTCGGGGCGGATCAGCAGCGCGGCCGGGGCGGCGACCTCGCTGCCGGGCGGGACGGGCCAGTACTCGTCCCCGCTCCGGGCCTCGACCAGGTCGACCCGATCCGACCAGTCCCGAACCATCTCCGCCAACTCCGCGTTGCCCCGCAGATCGAGCAGGACCGGGCGGGCGGCGTGCAACAACTCGTGGATCCGGCCGAGGCCCTCGGACGTCTTGAGATCGGCGTCGGGGACCCGCCGGCCCACCAGCGCGTGGTCCCCGTCGATCGGGTACCGGATGTCCAGCGCCGTGAGCATGGCGCACAGATGCCGGTTGACGTCATCGAACACGATGAGCGACCCGAACACGTCGCGCAGCGCGTCCGTTTGCGGCCCCGGGCGGGTCAGGGCCGACTGCGCCCGGGTGTTGTGCAGCACCCGTTCCGCGACCGGGTGGCGTTCGTCGTGGTAGGTGTCCAACAGCTGCTCCGGCGCCCGGCCGAGCACCACCGAGGCGAGTTTCCAGCCGAGGTTGACCGCGTCCTGTACGCCCACGTTCAGTCCCTGCCCACCGGCGGGGAAGTGGATGTGCGCCGCGTCTCCCGCGAGCAGCACCCGGCCGACCCGGTAGCGGGCCGCCTGCCGCGCGGCGTCGCCGAACCGGGAGATCCACCGGGGGTTGCGCATGCCGTAGTCGGTGCCCGCGAGCCTGATCAGCGAGTCCCGGAGCTGCTCGAACGTCGCCGGTTCGTCGCGATCCGCGACCCGGTCGTACGCGGACGTGATCACCCGGTACCAGCCCGGCTCGAAGCCGATCACCGAGAACTCGCCGTCCGGGCGACGCCGTGCCCAGATGTACTCCTCGTCCAGATCGGGGAGTTCGACGTCGCCGATCAGCGCGGTCATGGTGGCCGGCGTGCCGGGGAAGTCGATGCCGGCCAGCTTGCGCACCGTGCTGCGCCCGCCGTCGCAGCCCACCAGCCAGCGGGCGCGCAGCGTTGCCGGTTCGTCGCCACCCAGCTCGACGGTCACCCCGGACTCGTCCTGACGCAGCCCGGTCACCTCGGCCGATCGCCGTACCCGCACGCCGAGTTCCGCCGCCCACTCCTCCAGCAGCCGCTCGATGGTGGACTGCGTGATCATCAGCGGGAGGGGGTGCCGGGACTCGGACTCGTCGAAGTCCAGCCAGATGCCGGAGAAGTGGCCCACCGACTGGAGTTCGCCGAGCGCCAGGAACCGGTCCAGCACTCCGCGCTGGTCCAGCACCTCCAGGGTGCGGGAGTGCATCCCGCCGGCGCGCGCCTCGCCCGTGCGGTCCGCGCGCCGCTCGACCACCGCCACGTCGACGCCCGCCAGCCGCAGTTCGCAGGCGAGCATCAAGCCCGTCGGCCCGGCGCCCGCGATCACCACGTCCGCGTCCATGCCGGTGTGTGCCACGTCGGTTCCCCCTGATATCACTGCGTCTCCAACCGGTCAGAGCGGGTTCACGCGGTACATCGGGAAGTACGACCCGATCCGGGCGTTCGCGTAGTCGTCGGCCAACTCCGGGACCCGGTCGAAGTCGTAGATCACGTCGGACCCCTTCGGCGCGATCCAGCCCTCGGCCTCCTGGAAGTCACGGATGCCCGGCGAGTCCGGCAGGCGCCAGACGTGCGTGTTGATGAGGAGGTGCCGGCCGATGCTCTCCGCGCCACGCAGGTGCGACAGGCGCATCCCCGCCTTCCAGCCGCACGTGGTGACGACCCCCTCGCGGGCCAGCGCGGTCAGGGTGATGTCGTACAGGGGTTCGCCGATGTTGTCCACGAAGATCGCGACCCCATGGCCGTCGCTGAGTTCGTTGACCAGCTCCAGGAACTCCCGGACCGACGTGCGCCGTCGCTGATGCCGCTCGCGGTCCGTGCGTTCCGCGCGGGTGGGCAGCGAGAGGGCGGGGAACCGGCGGCGATCCACCGGGGTGATGCCGTTCTCGCGCAGGAAGGCGATCCGATCGTCCGAGCCCGCCGTCATCGCCACCCGGAACCCGGCCCGCTTGGCCAGCATCAGTTCGGCGAATGCCACGCCGCCGCCCCAGCCGAAGACCAGATGGTTCGCGGGGTCGTCGTCGATCACCTGGGTGCGCCAACACCCGTACGCCTTCTGCCAGTTGTCCCACGCGGTGAAGTACCGCCCGTACGTGGTCCATTGCGGCAGCGAGTAGGCCGTGCCGTCCGGGATGGGCAGCAGCAGCCGGGCGTCCATCTTCGTGCGCTTGGCCAGCAGGCCGATGGTGTGGGGGCAGTCGTAGGCGTAGGCCAGTTCGGCGTAGCCGAAGCGGTCGAGCTTGCCGAACGGCATGAGCAGGCACAGGTCCCCTTCGCGGACCCGCACGTCCCGGCCGGCGGCGTTCACGTCGAGCACGCGCACCACGCCCAGGTTGCCCAGGACCACCGCGTCCTCGCCACGACTGCTGCACACGTCGATCGGTGAACGGGTCAGCGCGTGGTCCATGTTGGCCTCCCAGGAGCACAGGATCGGCTCCACCAGCGCCTCACCCTCCTCCAGCGGGCCGAAGGCGAACCGATCGCGTTGCAACGCGCTCCCGGGACTGCCGTCGTGCGCACCGGTCATCGCACCGGAGCGCAGGACCCAGGCATCTGGCGAGTAGATGACAACCTCCTGTGATCGACTGTGTTCACGAAGTCCCGAAGCTCTTAGAGGCCCACCCGGTAGCCCACCGACACCCCACCCCATGCCTCGCCCGCGCCGTAGGCCACCGCTCCGAGTCGGCCCGCGGGGGGCAGGGATCCGGCCGTCAGTTCCTCGGCGAAGGCCAGCGGGATCGTCGCGGACGACGTGTTCCCGGAGTGCTCGATCCGATTCACGAACGGCACGCCGAGATGGGTGGTGAAGTTGCGGACCTGCTCCAGGATGCGGCCGTTCGCCTGGTGGCCGACCACGACGGTCGGCGCGGGGCCGTGGTCGAACAGGTACTGCGCCGACTCCGTCATCCGGCGCACGGCGCGGTCGTACACCTGCATCCCGTCCAGGTGGATGCCGCCGCCGTCGAGTTCGCGCATCAGCGCCTCCTGGGCGCCGTCGCAGCCGGCCACCTGGCGAAATCCCTCGAACTCCGGGCGGTCCGCGAGCAGTACGGCCGCGGCGCCGTCGGCGAAGATGCACGCCGTCTGCCGGTCGGTCCGGTCCACCATCCGGGACATGGCCTCCACCGAGCACAGCAGGACCGACCGCGCCGATCCCGCGTCGCACAACGAGAGCCCGGTGACCAGACCGTAGACGAAGCCGCAACAGGCCGCGTTCATGTCGAACGTCAGCACCGAGGACCCCAGTCCGACGAGTTGCGCGACCTTCTGCGCGATCCCGGGCACGCGCTGCGGCGACGAGGTGCTGACCACGATCAGGGCGCCGATCTCGGAGGAGTCCGCCATCGCGGTCACGATCGGTGCGCAGGCCTCCGCCGCCACCTCCGCCAACGAGGTCTCGTCCGGCAGCCAGGAGCGGGACGCGATGCCGCTGCGGCGCCGGATCCACTCGTCGGTGAGGCCGATCGACGTGAAGTGGTCGTTGTCGATCGTTCGGCCCGGCTTGGCGGTGGCGATGTCGACGATGCCCGCGCTCATCCCCGGTTCGCCAACTTCACGAAATAGGTGGTGAAATCGTCCAGGAAGGCGAAGCCCGCGGTCTCCTTCAGATCGCCCTTGACCTGGAGCTCGCTCTCCAACTGCTGGTGCAGCTCGACCAGGTCGAGGGAGTCGAGGTCGAGGTCGGCGACCGGGCGGGCGAGGTCGTCGGGACCCAACCCCGGGTCGCGCTCGCGCAGTTTGGCCAGCATGGTGTCCGCGATCCGGCTCTCGATGTCGCTCATGTCCTTCTCCGTTCTCCGTCCCCGGAGGGAACTACTCGGCCGCCAACCGGTACAGCACCTCGCCGGACTTGAGGATCGTGCCCACCGTCGCGGCGTGGGCCGTGATCCGTCCGCCGCGTTCCGCCTCGATCTCGGTACTGGCCTTGTCGGTCTCCACGACCGCGATCACGTCGCCGCGCTCGACCCGGTCGCCGACACCGGCGACCCACTCGATCAACAGGGCCTCGCCGAGACCGTGGCCGAAGCCGGGAACCGGCATGTCCTCGGAGGAGTCGCTCACTTCGTCATCACCAGCACCTCGTCCTTGATCTCCTGCACACCGATCAGGTATTCGCTCTCGAAGTTCGCCGGGGGATAGATGCGGCGTTCGGGGGCCAGCCGGCGGATCGGGCCCCGGAGCGTGTCGAAGCCGCGCTCGGCCACCTCTGCGGCGATCTCGGCGCCGATGCCGACGTCCTTCGACCCTTCGTGCACGATCAGCAACCGGCCGGTACGGGTGACCGACTCCAGCACCGTGTCCATGTCGAGCGGGGCGACCCAGCGCAGGTCCACCACCTCGACGTCGACATCGGGGGCGAGGTCGTGCGCCGCCTCCAGCACCTCGTGGGTGATCGCGCCGAACGTGGCGATCGTCAGGTCCGTGCCGCGCCGGACGATCCGGGCCGCGGTCGGCGACCGCGCCGGCTCGGGGTCGCGCACGGGTGTGTCCCGCCGCCAGTACAGCCGGATCGGCTCGTACACCACCACGGGCGAGCCGAGCGTCACCGCGTGGCGCAACACCTGGTCGGCGTCCTCGCCGGTGGACGGGCACGCCACCGAGATACCCGGGTAGCGGGCGAACAGCGCCTCGTTGGACTCGCTGTGGTGCTCGACGCCCCGGAAGCCCCCGCCGGTCGGGATACGCACCACCAGACTCGGACTCACCTGCCCGTTCCACCGGTAGCCGATCCGCGACGCCTGGGTCACCAGCTGGTTGACCGCGGGATAGGTGAACCCGTCGAACTGGATCTCGCAGATCGGCACGAGACCGCTCATCGTCATGCCGACGGCCTGGCCCACGATGGTGGACTCGGCCAGCAGCGAGTCGCGTACCCGCTCCGCGCCGAAGCGCTCGCGCAGACCCCGGGTCACCCGGAACACGCCGCCGAGGCGGCCGATGTCCTCGCCGAGAAGCAGCAGGCCCGGCTCGTGTTCGAGCAGGTCGGCGAGGGTCGCGTTGATCGACTCCGCGAAGGTGGGGGTCCGCACGGTGCTCGTCTCGACGGTGCTCGTCACGCGTACTCCTTCATCAACCGTTCGCGCATCTCCCGTACCTCGGTCTCGACACCCTCGAGCCACGCGGCGTCCACCACGCCCAGGCCGCTCAGCCGGGCCGCGTACGAGGTCACCGGATCCGCGGCCACGCTGCGCGCGATGTCGTCGCGGGTGCGGTAGACCTCCTGCGAGTCGGTGGTCGTGTGGCCGCGGATGCGGCCGACCTGGATCTCGACCAGATAGGGCGCGCGTTCGCCACGAATGTGGGCGGCGGCCCGCGAGCAGGCCGAGAACACGGTTTCCGGATCCCGACCCGAGATCCGGACCGACTCGATCCCGAAACCCCGGGCCCGCTCGGCCACCGAGGTGCGCATCTGCTCCTCGGCCGGCTTCGAGATGGCCCAGCCGTTGTTCTGGCACACGAACAACACGGACGCCGACTCCACGGCGGCCAGGTTCAGCGCCTCCGACATGTCGCCCTCGCTGGTGGCCCCGTCGCCCACGTACACGACGACGAAGTCCTCGCGCCCCTGCAGGCGTTGCCCGATCGAATAGCCGACCCCGTGCAGGGTCTGAGCGGCCAGGACCAGCGTGTAGGGGAAGAACCGCAACCGATACGGATCCCAGCCGCAGAACGTGCGGCCGGCCCACTGCGCCAGCAACTCGTCCGGCGCCACGCCCCGAAGCAGCGCGATGGCGTGCTCGCGGTAGGTGGGAAAGACCGTCGCCTCCGGGCCCACGGCGAGCGCGGAGCCCACCTGCGCGGCCTCGTGCCCCTGCCCCGAAGCCCACAGGATGAGCCCGCCCTGCTTCTGGAGCCGATGCGCCTCCTCGTCGAGGCCTCTCGCCACGAGCATGTGGCGCAACAACGACCGCCGTGTGTCGTCGTGCAATTCGGTCGCGTACTCGTACTCGGATTCCGACTTCAAGACCATGGATCACCAGCCGTAGGTTCGTCGATGAGCTTTCTGTCGTCGTATCGCGGTATCGCGCGCAACATCCCGAGGACCTCCGGGTGACGGCGAACCGTACGTCGGCGGTCGGGGTGCGGCTTTTCCGGCACTTCCCCACCCGGGGGATCGGGCCTCGGCGGGCCGACCGCGCAGACCCGTAATCGACTGCGCGCTCTCGATCGCCTCCGGGGAGGAGATTGGCAGAACCCGAATTCGAGCAGACCCGTCGACGGGCCGATGCCCGGTCATGGTGGCACAGAACTCGGCGGGGTACAGGTCCGACGCACGCCCGGGAGGTCGGCGCTCCCGCAGCCAATGTTCGGCGCGCCCGTCGCCATTGTGACGTGGGCGGTCGGGTCCTACGGTGTGGCCTCGGAACCGCGGTGCGGCCGGTGGATGCCGGGTGTCCCGTCGACGGGACGTCGCCGAACGACGAACCCATGTCCCGGCTCCGCGACGAGCGATATCGAGTCGCCCGGCGATGGGCGAGGGTTGTGAAATGGTGTGCGCCTCGGCCGAATTGCCCACCGCGTCGCCCCGTGATCGCCTGGGGTGACTCGGTCGCGGCATTCTTCGATTCCCAGTTGTGACGTGACGATTAAGGACGGTGCCCGTGAGCACGAACCCCTTCGACGACGAGGACGGCCGTTTCCAGGTCCTGGTCAACGCCGAGGAACAGCACTCCCTGTGGCCGGTGTTCGCCGACGTGCCGGAGGGCTGGCGGGTGGTCTTCGGCGAGGCGAGCCGGGCCGAATGCCTGGAATACGTCGAGCGGAACTGGACCGACCTGCGCCCGAAGAGCCTGCGGGAGGCCATGGCGGCGGACCGGTGATCCTGCGGGGAAAGCGGGTCGCCCTGCCACCGAATCCCGTCGTGCACCGGCAATTCGAGGCGCACGCGCGAACCGCCCCCGACGCCGTCGCCGTGCGCTGGGCCGACCGAGAGGTGACGTACGCCGAACTGGACGCGCACGCCAACCGGTTCGCCCGCCTGCTGCTCGCGCGCGGACACGGCCGGGGCGCGAAGGTCGGTCTGTGCCTCGACTACTCGATCGACCTGCTCGTCGCCCTCCTCGGCACGCTGAAGGCGGGCGCGGCCTACGTCCCGCTCGACCCGGCCTACCCGGAGGCGCGACTGCGACTGCTGCTGGGCCAGGTCCCCGATCTCGCCATGATCGTGGCCTCCCCGGCGACGTTCGCCCAGGTCGAGTCGGCGCCCGCCGAGGTGGTCGTCTTCGATGAGCTGGCCGACTACCTCGCCGGGCTCGCCGGCACCGCCCCCGACGTCGCGGTCACCGGGGACGACGTGTGCTACGCCGTCTTCACGTCCGGGTCCACCGGTACGCCGAAGCTGACCGCGGTGCGGCACGAGGGCTGGTTCAACCTGTTGAACTGGCTGATGCTCGAATTCGGCCTGAACTCCGGGTCGGACAACCTCGTGGTCAGCGCGTTCGGGTTCGACCTGTCGCAACGCAGCCTGATGATGCCGCTGTTCTGCGGCGCCACCCAACACCTGTTGGCGAGCCGTAACTTCGACGCCGCCATGGCCTATCGGCTGCTGAACCGACACGGGATCCGGGTCGTGCACTGCGCCTCCAGCACGCTGTATCTGCTGGTGGACTGGGAGACGGCGCGCAAGGGCGACGCGCTGACCCGGCTGGACTACGTGATCTTCGGCGGCGAGCCGCTGCACGTGGAGCGGCTCGCGCACTGGATGCGACGCGAGGGCAATACCTGCACCCTCCTGCACCAGTACGGGGTCGCCGAGTGCACCGACGTCGCCTCGTCCTACGACCTGGCCGACTACCGGCCGGGTGAACACGACATCGCCCCCGTCGGCAGACCGGCGTACAACACCGACCTGCACATCGTCGACGAGCACATGCGGGGCGTCGCGGCGGGCGAATACGGCGAGATCCTGATCGCCGGCACCAGTGTCGGTGCGGGCTACCTCAACGGCACCGGACCCGAATCCGAACGGTTCACCACGATCGAGGTGGACGGCGAACCGCACCGGGTGTACCGCACGGGCGACCGCGGCCACGTCGACTCGAACGGCGATCTGGTCATCGCCGGCCGGATGGACGCGCAGGTCAAGGTGCGCGGGATGCGCATCGACCCCACCGACATCGAGCGTGCGCTCGGCCGGTTGCCCGGCGTCCGGCAGGCCGCCGTGGCGGTTGCGCACACCGACTCGGGCGACGTCGAGCTGATCGCGTTCCTCGTCCCGATCGGTGACGACCTCGCCGAGGAGGACGTGCGCGCCGGTCTTCTGGCGACGTTGCCGCGAAACATGGTTCCGGCCCGGTTCGTCAACACCGCGCGGATTCCACTGAGTCCGCACGGGAAGGTGGATCGCCCGGCGCTGGTCGAGGAGTTCCGGAGGAACTTCGCCGACAGCGTCACCCCGGCATAGTCGACGGACCTTGATGACAACCGAGAGGACCTGTGATGATTGCCGAAAGAGTGCTGTCCATCTGGCGTCGGGAACTCCGGCGCGACGACATTTCCGTCGACGACAATTTCTTCACCCTCGGCGGCCAATCCGTGATTATGGCCGGTATCCAGGGTGCGTTCATCGAGGAACTGGACGTCGAGGTTCCGATGGACCAATTGTTCCTCAATCCGACGGTGTCGTCGATTTCCGCGTACATCGAATCCATGGGCGCGACGACCTCATAGCGTCGACCGGTCGTTCCGGCGGCCACGACGACTTTCCGGCTGCGGCCGCTTCGGGATCCAGATAACCACCAAGTGAGAGAGGCACCATGTACGACGTCATTGTCATCGGTGCCCGTTGCGCGGGTTCGCCAGCGGCCATGTTGTTCGCGCGTCAGGGATATCGAGTCCTGCTCCTGGAGAAGGCACGATTCCCCCTGGACACGCTGTCCTCGCATTACATCCACCAGCCGGGAGTGGCGCTGCTCGGTCGCTGGGGGCTGCTCGACGACCTCCGCGCCGCGGGTTGCCCGCCGATCAACCACGAGAGCTACGACGGGCCCGGGGTGCGACTGGACGGTTTCTCGCTACCGGTCGACGGATACCGGACGACCTACGCGCCCAGGCGGTTCGTGCTCGACCCGATCCTGGCGCGCGGAGCAGTGGCGTCGGGTGTGGACTTCCGGGAGTCCTGCGCGGTCACCGACCTGATCTTCGAAGACGATCGGGTGGTCGGGGTGCGGTACACCACGCCCGAGGGCACCGAGGCGACGGACCGGGCCCGGCTGGTGATCGGCGCGGACGGCATGCGCTCGCTGGTGGCCCGCAAGGTCGGCGCGCAAAACGTCGTCGAGCACCCGCGGGCGACCTGCGTCTACTACAGCTACTGGGCCGACGTGCCGTCGAGCTTCGAGCTGTTCGAGCGGCCGGGGCGCTGGATCGCCGCGATCCCGACCAACGACGACCTCACGCTGATCATGACCTACTTCCCGCAGGACGAGTTCCCCACCGTCCGCACCGCGGTGGAGCCCGCCTACCTGGAGGCCGTCCGCACCACCAACCCCGTGCTGTTCGAGCGGATGGCAGCGGGCAAGCGCGTGGAGCAGATGTACGGCACGGGGCACCAGGAGAACTACTTCCGCAAGGCCTACGGGCCCGGGTGGGTCCTGCTGGGCGACGCGGTGCACCACAAGGATTCGATCACCGCGCGCGGGATCACCGACGCCTTCATCCAGGCCCAGACGCTCGTCGACCACATCGGTGACGGCCTGCACGACGACGCCGTGCTCAAGCGGGCGTTGCGGCGTTACGAGAACGACCTGAACAACAACTTCCTCAACCTCTACCAGGGCGTGCTCAACGTGGCCGAGCTCAAGCCCGAGGGGCGCACGGAGATGTTGCGCAAACTCGTCGGCCACCAGGACCTGATCGACCGCTACTTCTCCACGGTCTCGGGTGCGTGCTCCCTCGACGACTTCTACAACGCCGACCTCTTGACGGTGCTCGATCAGAACTGAGTGGCGGATTGCCTCTGTGTAGTTCTGCCGATTGGGAGACACAATGATTCCGTTGTCGTTCGCGCAGCGTCGGCTGTGGTTCGTGGACCGCTTCGAAGGCCCCTCGCCGACCTACAACGGCGCGTTCGCGCTGCGGCTGACCGGTGAACTGGACGTGGCCGCACTGGAGTCGGCGCTTCGCGATGTCGTCGACAGGCACGAGGTCCTGCGCACGGTGATCGTCGAGGACGACGACGGGGTCCCCCACCAGGTGGTGCTGCCCGCCGACCACGAGCCGTTTCGGCTGCCGGTCGTCGAGGTCGCCGAGGAGGGGCGGGCGGCGGCGGTCGACGCGGTGGCCACGAAGTGCTTCGACCTGGCGGCCGACGTGCCGATCCGGGCCGAGCTGGTGCGGTGCGGACCGCGCGAGCACACGCTGGTGGTGGTGGCGCACCACATTGCCGTGGACGGGGAATCGTTCGGGCCGCTGTTCCGCGACCTGACCACGGCCTTCGCGGCACGCCGCGCAGGTGCGGCACCGGTGTGGGAGGCGCTGCCGGTGCAGTACGCGGACTACACGCTGTGGCAGCGCGACGTGCTCGGCGACGAATCCGACCCGGAAAGCCTGGCGGCCCGCCAACTCGCCTACTGGCGCGAGGGGTTGGCCGACATGGCACAGCCGCTGGCGCTGCCCACGGACCGGCCGCGGCCGAGGATGATGAGCGCCCGCGGCGACGCGGTCGGATTCGCCATCGACCCCGACCTGCTCCGCTCCGTGGAGAAGCTGGCCGCGCAGGCGGACACCACGGTCTCGATGGTCATGCACTCCGCGCTCGCGGTGCTGCTGCACCACCTCGGCTGCGGTGACGACGTGCCCATCGGCGCCCCGATCGCGGGCCGCACCGACGAGGAACTGCGGGACCTGGTCGGCTTTTTCGTCAACACCTGGGTGCTGCGCGTCGACCTCTCCGGCAACCCGACCTTCGGCGAACTGCTGGGGCGGGTGCGGGATCGGGCTCTGGCCGCCTACGACAACCAGGACATGCCGTTCGAGCGGCTGGTGGAACTGCTCAACCCGGACCGGTCCACCGCCTACAACCCGTTCTTCCAGGTGATGCTCTCCTGGCAGCCGCCGGTGCCGGCGCTGACCATTCCCGGCCTGGAGGTGCGCGCCGAGCGGCTGGAGACCCGAACCGCCAAGTTCGACCTGTTCTTCGACCTGCTCCCCGACGCCTCGGGCGGGGCGCAGTGCCGACTGGAGTACCGCACCGACCTGTTCGACCGGGACACTGTCGAAACCCTCGCGGGGCGGTTCGTGCGCGTGCTGGGCCGACTCGCCGCCGACGCGGAGCGCCGGATCGGCGGGATCGACGTGCTGGACGAGGCCGAGCGGGAGCGGCTGCTCGGCACGTTCAACGACACCGCCACGGCCCCGACCGAGCTGACCGTCCCGCAGCTGTTCGAAACCCAGGTGGCGACGACACCGGACGCCCCGGCGATCGTGTGCGACGAGCGCACGCTGACCTATCGCGAACTGGACGATCGGGCCAACGCCGTCGCGTGGGAGCTGATCCGGCGCGGCGCCGGGCCCGAGGACCTGGTGGTGCTGGCCCTGCCGCGCACCGAGGACCTGGTGGTCGGCCTGCTGGGGATCCTCAAGTCCGGTGCCGGATACGTGCCGATGGATCCGCAGTATCTGGGCGGACGGGCGCAAACGGTGCTCGCCGAGGCCGGTCCGCGATTCGCGGTCACCGACACGCGGACGTGGTCGGACATGCCGGCCAACGACATCCGGGCCGTGGAGCTGGACCGGCGCGCGGAGTGGGACACGCCCGTGGGGGCGCCGGACGACGCGCGCCGGACCTCGCCGTTGGCGCCGGACCACCTGGCGTACGTGATGTACACCTCCGGCTCCACCGGCAAGCCCAAGGGCGCCGCGATCACCCACCGCAACGTGGTCAACGGCGTGCGGGAGCTGGTCCGCGTGCTGGAGGCGCCGCCCGGATGGCGGATGTTGGCCGGCACCTCGGTGAACTTCGACGTCTCGGTCTTCGAACTGCTGACCACCCTGTCCACCGGCGGCACGGCCGAGGTGGTGCCCAACGCGCTGGCCCTGGCCGAACGGCCCGGCTGGTCCGGCCACGTGATCAGCGCGGTTCCCTCGGTGCTCGGCGAATTGGTCGGCCACCTGGAGAAGACCACCGACGTGCGCACGGTCGTCTTCGCGGGCGACATCCTCCCGGCCCGACTGGTGCGGCAGGTGCGCGAGGCGCTGCCCGGCGTGCAGGTCGTCAACTCCTATGGGCAGAGCGAGAGTTTCTACGCCACCACGTTCTCCCTCGACGGATCCGAGGAGTGGACGGACGGCGAGGTCGCGCCGATCGGCACCCCGCTGGGCAACATGCGCGCCTACGTGCTCGGCCCGGGACTGGCCCCGGTGCCACAGGGCGCGGTCGGCGAGTTGTACGTGGTGGGCACCTGCCTCGGGCGCGGCTACCACGGCCGTGCGGGCCTGACCGCCGAGCGGTTCGTGGCCAACCCGTTCGGTCCGGCCGGCGAGCGGATGTACCGCACCGGCGACCTGGCCCGGTGGAACGCGCACGGGCAGCTGGAATGCCTGGGGCGCGGCGACGGCCAGGTGAAGGTGCGCGGCTTTCGGATCGAGACCGCCGAGGTCGAGGCGGCCTGTGCGGCGCACCCCGGGATCGGCGAGGCGGTGGTGGTCGCCCGCGAGGTGCCCGGCGGCGGCCGGCGACTGGTCGCCTACGTCGTGCACACCGAAGGCGAACGTGTCGGCGACGACGGCGCCGGCGGGATCGGCGACGTGGACGTACAGTCCGGTGCCTCGGCCGCCGAACTGCGCAGGTTCGTCGCGGCCCGGCTGCCCGACTACATGGTGCCGTCGGCCTTCGTGGTGCTCGGCCGGATGCCGCTGGGACCGACCGGCAAACTGGACCGCTCGGCGCTGCCCGAACCGGAGTTCGTCGGCGAGACCTACCGGGAACCGCGCACCGAGGCCGAGGCGATCGTCGCCGCGGCATACGCGGACGTGCTCGGCGTGGAGCGGGTCGGCGTCGACGACGACTTCTTCGCCGTCGGCGGGGACAGCCTGCGCTCGATCCAGGTGGTGGCCCGGACCCGGGCCCGGGGCCTGGAGCTGACCACGCGGGAGATCTTCGAGTGCCGTACGGCGGCCCGACTCGCCGAGGTGGCCACCGCACGACGGGACACGATCCCGGCGCTCGCGGAGCACGAGGGCGGCGGCGTCGGCCCGATGCCGTTGCAGCCGGTGGCCCGGCAGGTGTTCGAACACGGCGGCGGCATCGACCGGTTCGCCATGTCGATCGCCCTGGAACTGCCCGCCGGCATCGACGAGAGCGGCCTGGCGGCGACGCTGGACGCGGTACTCGACCGGCACGACCTGCTGCGCGCGCAACTGGTGCGCGAGCACGACGAATCCTCCCTCGTGGTCCGCCCGCAGGGCGCGGTGCGGGCGGCGGAGCTGATCCGCCGGGTCCCGTGCGACGGCCGGTGGGACGAGCCGAAGCTGCTCGACCTGGCGCGGACGGAACTGGACGAGGCGACCGCACGCCTGGACCCGGAAGCCGGGACCATGGCGGACTTCGTCTGGTTCGCCGCCGAGTCGGGCGCCGGCCGACTGCTCGTGGTGCTGCACCACCTCGTGGTGGACGGCGTGTCCTGGCGGATCCTGATGGCCGACCTCGCCGAGGCGTGGCAGCAGGTCCGCTCCGGCCGCACGCCCGAACTACCCGCCGTCGGCACCTCGGCCCGCCGCTGGGCGTCGGCCCTGGCGGACGAGGCACTGAGCCCGAAGCGGGAAGCCGAGCTGGAGTTCTGGCGCGACATGTTGGAGGCGCCGAACCCCCCGCTGGGCACCCGCGCGTTCGACCCCGCGGTGGATGTGATGGCCACGCTCGACAGCGTGCGGGTGCAGGTGCCCGCCGACGTCACCGAGGCGGTGCTGACCACGCTCCCCGCGGCCTTCAAGGGCACCGGGACCGATGTACTGCTCGCCGCGCTCGCCCTGGCGGTCAACCGGTGGCAGGGCACGGAGCACTCCACCCTGGTCCGGTTGGAGGGACACGGCCGCGAGGAGGACGTCGTCCCCGGCGCCGACCTGTCGCGCACCGTCGGCTGGTTCACCAGCATGTATCCGGCCCGGGTCGACGTGCGGGGCGTGGACCCGGCCGAGGTGTCGGCCGGCGGTCCCGCCGTCGCGCGGGCGATCAAGCTGGTCAAGGAGCAACTGCGCGCCATCCCCGACAAGGGCGTGGGATTCGCCCTGCTGCGTCACCTCAACCCGGAGACCGCCGAACAACTGGCCGAACTCCCGGTGCCGCAGATCGGGTTCAACTACCTCGGCCGGATCTCCGACGCCGACGTGCCCGAACACCTGCGCTCGCAGGGGTGGGGACCGGCGTCGTCCTGGTCCGCCGAACTGGTCCCGACACCCGACCCGGACCTGCCCGCGCTGTCCGCCCTGGAGGTCAGCGCGGTCGCCACCGACACTCCCGACGGCACCCGACTGCAGGCCGCCCTCATGTTCCCCACCGGCCTGCTCACCCGCGAACGCGTCGGCGAACTGGCCGAGTCGTGGGTGGAGATGTTGCGCGGGATGGCCGCACACGCCGCGCAGCCGGCGATCGGCGGCCTGACGCCGTCGGACAACCCGCTGGTCACGGTGGGACAGGACGAGATCGAGACCTGGGAGGAGCGCTACGGCCGGCTGGCCGAGGTGTGGCCGATGCCCCCGTCGCAGTCCGGCATCCTGTTCCAGGCGGCGCTTGCCGACGGCTCCTTCGACGTCTACCACATGCAGTTCGTGCTGCACCTGTCCGGACACGTGGACCCGGAGCGCACCCGGGCGGCCGGGCAGGCACTGCTCTCCCGCTACCCGAACCTGCGCTCCGCGTTCCTGACCGGAGCCGGCGGCGAGCCGATCCAGGTCGTGCCGGAACACGTCGACATCCCCTGGCGGCACATCGACCTGACCGACCGCGACGAGGTCGAACAGGACGCCGAGCTGGACCGGTTCCTCGCCGCGGACCGGGTCGACCAACTCGATCCCGTCCGGCCGCCGCTGCTGCGCCTGGCCCTGCTCACCTGCGGGCCGAAGCGGGCCAAGCTGGTGATCACCGCGCACCACGCGCTGTTCGACGGCTGGTCGTCGCCGTCGGTGATCACGGACCTGATCCGGCTCTACTCCGGCACCCACGAGATGACGCCGGTCCGCGGCTACGGCGATTACCTGGCCTGGCTGGCGGCGCAGGACCGGGAGGCGTCGGCCGCCGCGTGGGCCGCGGAGCTGGCCGGATTCGACCGGCCGACCCTGGTGGCCCCGAGCACCGCGTTGCGCGAGACGGCGTCGGCCCTGGGCCGGATCGAGGTACCGCTGTCGATCGACAAGGGCCGCGAACTGGCCCGCCGCGCCGCCGAACTCGGGGTCACGCTGAACACGCTCCTCCAGGCCGCGTGGGCGATCCTGCTCGCGAAGCTCACCGGACAGCAGGATGTGGTCTTCGGCGCCGCCGTCAACGGTCGCCCGGCGGACCTGCTCGGCTCCGACGAGATGGTCGGCCTGTTCATCAACACCCTGCCGATCCGGGTCCCGTGCCCACCCGACCAGCGTGTCGCCGACGTGGTCACCGAGTTGCAGCGGCGGCAGACCGCGCTGCTCGACCACAACCACTACGGGCTGGCCGACATCCAGCGCGGGGTCGGACTGCCCGCCCTGTTCGACACCATCGTGGTCTTCCAGTCCTACCCGATCGACCGCGAGGGCATGATCGAGGCGAACACCTCCGCGGGCTTCTCCATCGACGCCATCCGGCCGTTCGCGGGCTCGCACTACCCGCTCACGCTCAACGCCTCCGACCCCTACCTGCGCCTGTCCCTCGACTACCAGAACCACCTCTACGACCGCGCCGCGGCCGAGGAGGTCGCCGCCCGGCTCGTGCGGGTGCTGGAGCAGGTGCTGGCCGACCCGACCGTGCCGATCGGCGCCGTCGACGTGCTGGCGGCGGACGAGCGGGACCGGCTGGTGCGCCGGGTCAACGACACGGCGCACCCGGTGGCCCCCGACACCCTGCCGGGCGCGTTCGAGGCCCAGGTGGCGCGGGAGCCCGACCGGATCGCGCTGATCGGCGACCGGGAGACGCTGACCTACGGCGAGTTCAACCGGCGCGCCAATCGACTGGCGCACTGGCTGATCGTCCAGGGCGCGGGCCCCGAGCGCACCGTCGCGGTGCGGATCCCCCGGTCGGTGGACCTGATGGTGGCGATCTACGCCGTGGTCAAGGCCGGTGCGGCCTACCTCCCCGTGGACACCGACCTGCCCGAGGACCGGGTGCGCCACGTACTGGACAGCGCGAAGCCGCTCCTGGTGCTCGACGGGACGCTCCCGGACGTCTCCGGATACCCGGTGGTCGACCCCGAGCGCACGCTGTCGCCCGACAACGCCGCCTACGTCATCTACACCTCCGGATCCACCGGCGGCCCCAAGGGCGTACAGGTGTCGCACCGGTCGATCATGAACCGGCTGAAGTGGGGCCTGGCGCACTTCGACGTCGACGAACGGGACCGGGTGCTGCTCAGTACCTCGGCGAGCTTCGACGTGTCGGTACCCGAACTGTTCGCCCCCCTCCAGGTCGGCGCCGCCGTGGTGATCGCCCGGCCCGACGGGCGCCGGGACCCGGCCTACCTGGCCGAGCTGATCCGGCGCGAGAAGGTGACCGGCGCCGACTTCGTGCCCTCCCTCCTGGAGGCGTTCGTCGCCGAACCCTCGGCCGCGGCGTGCACGAGCCTGCGCTGGATCGAGGTCGCCGGCGAGGCGTTCCCGGCCACGCTCGCGAACAAGACGGTCGACCTGCTGCCCGACTGCGGGGTGCACAACCTCTACGGGCCCACCGAGGCGGCCGTCGAGGTCACCGCCTGGCAACACGTACCCGGCGCGGAGCGGGTCCCGATCGGCGCGCCGGTGTGGAACACGCAGGTGTACGTGCTGGACGCGGCGCTGCGCCCGGTCGCGCCCGGCGTCGCGGGGGAGCTGTACCTGGCCGGCGCCGGCCTCGCCCGGGGCTACCTCGGCCGCACCGACCTGACCGCGCACCGGTTCGTCGCCTGCCCGTACGGCGCCCCGGGAAGCCGGATGTACCGCACCGGCGACCTGGTCCGCTGGAACGAGGACAGCCAGGTCGAATACCTCGGCCGCACCGACTTCCAGGTCAAGGTCCGCGGCTTCCGGATCGAACTCGGCGAGATCGAGGCGGCGCTGACCGCACACCCCGACGTCGACCACGCGGTGGTCGTGGTGCGCGAAGAGCGCGCCGGCGACCAGCGGCTGGTCGCCTACGTCGTCCCGGGCAAGGACCCGGGCACCGCGCAGGCGGCCGACCTCGACCTCGCCGCGCTGACCGACCTGGCCCGGGAACGGCTGCCGGAGTACATGGTGCCCTCGGCCATCGTCCCACTCGCCGAGTTCCCCACGAACGCGAGCGGAAAGCTCGACCGCAAGGCCCTGCCCGCGCCCGAGCAGACCGAGGTCGCCGTCGGACGCGGGCCGCGCAACCCGAGGGAGGAAGTGCTCTGCCGGTTGTTCGCCGAACTGCTCGGTGTGGAGGAGATCGGCATCGACGTCGACTTCTTCGAGCACGGCGGGCACTCGCTGCTGGCCACCCGGCTGACCGGTCGCATCCGCAACGAACTCGACGTGGACGTGAAAGTCACGACGGTATTCCGCAATCCCACCGTCGCCAAGCTGGCGGAGAGCCTCGGCGCATCGACCGCCTCCAGCCGCCCGCAGCTGCGCCCGATGACCACATAGGAGAAGCGTCGATGATCCCGTTGTCCTTCGCCCAGCGTCGGCTGTGGTTCCTCCACCGTCTGGAAGGCTCGTCCGCGACCTACAACATTCCGTTCGTGCTCCGCCTGGACGGGCCACTGGACACGGCGGCCCTGGCCGCGGCGGTGGCGGACATCGTCACTCGGCACGAGAGCCTGCGCACCCTGATCGTGGAGGACGCCGACGGGACGCCGGAGCAGCGGATCCTGGTCCCGGAGGAGGCCATTCCGCGATTCCGGGTGGTCGACGTGGCGGCGGACGCGGTCGAGGCCGTGACGCGGGAGGTCGCCTGCGAGGGGTTCGAACTGCACACCGACCTGCCCCTGCGGGTGACCCTCCTGCGGGTCGCCCCGCAGGAGCACGTCCTGGTGTTCGTGTTCCACCACATCGCGGCCGACGGATCGTCGATGGCGCCGTTCCTCCGGGATCTGGTGTCGGCGTACACGGCCCGGCGGCAGGGGAGCGCGCCGCGGTGGACCCCACTTCCGGTGCAGTACAAGGACTACACGCTGTGGCAGCAGCAGTTGCTCGGCGACGAGGCCGACCCGAACAGCCTCGCCGCCACGCAACTCGACTACTGGCGAGGTGAATTGGCCGACGTGCCGCAGCCGTTGCAGCTGCCGCTCGACCGGCCCCGGCCGACGGTGGCCGGCCACGACGGCGGTCATGTCTCCTTCGAGTTGGAACCCGAGCTGCTCACCCGGCTCGGGAAACTGGCCGCGGACCGCGGCGCCACGGCGCCGATGGTGGCCCAGGCGGCGTTGGCGGTGCTGCTGCGCACCCTCGGCGGCGGTGACGACGTGACGATCGGCAGCCCGATCGAGGGGCGCACCGACGATGCCCTGGCCGATCTGATCGGGTTCTTCGTCAACACCTGGGTGTTGCGGGCCGACCTGTCCCGCAACCCCTCGTTCGGCGAACTGCTCGAACAGGTACGGGACAAGTCCCTGGCCGCCTACGACAACCAGGACGTGCCGTTCGAGCGGTTGGTGGAACTGCTCGACCTGGAGCGCTCCACCGCGTACCAGCCGCTGTTCCAGGTGATGCTGGCCTGGCAGTTCGTGTGGCCGCCGATCGAGATACCGGGTCTGCGGGTCACCCCCGTGCCGGTGGGCACCGACACAGCCAAGGTCGATCTGTTCCTGAACGTGGTCCCGGACGCCACCGGACGTGCGCACGGGCGACTCGAGTACGCGACCGAACTGTTCGATCGGGCCACGGCGGCCGACATCGTCGAGCGGTTCGTACGCATCCTGGAACTGGTGGTCGCCGATCCGGGCGTGGGTGTCGGTGACCTCGACGTGCTCGGTGAGCACGAGCGGACGTGGCTGCTGCGCACGGCGAACGACACGGTCGAGCCGATCCCCGCCGCCGACCTCGTGGACACGGTGGCACGGCACGCGCGCGACACCCCCGACGCGCTCGCCGTCATCGGCGAGGAACAATCGCTGACCTACCGGGAGCTGGACACCCGGGCCAACCGGCTGGCGCACCGGCTGATCGAGCGCGGGGTGCGGCCGGAGTCGCCGGTCGCCGTCCGCCTGCCCCGCTCCGCGGACCTCGTGGTCGCACTGCTCGCGGTGCAGAAGGCCGGCGCCGCCTACATCCCGATCGACCCGGAGCACCCGGGTTCCCGGATCGACCACATCCTGGCGGACTCCCGCCCTGTGCTCGTGCTCGACACCGGGACATGGGCCGACATGGATCTGTCCACGGGCCCGGACTCGGCGCCGACCGTGCGCGTGTCGCCGGACAACACCGTGTATGTCATCTACACCTCCGGCTCGACCGGTAACCCGAAGGGTGTGGCGGTCCCGCGCGGCGCGCTGACGAACTTCCTGGCCACGATGAGTCGGCGGGTCCC
The DNA here is from genome assembly GCF_053618075.1 of Embleya sp. NPDC055664. Classification (NCBI taxonomy): domain Bacteria; kingdom Bacillati; phylum Actinomycetota; class Actinomycetes; order Kitasatosporales; family Streptomycetaceae; genus Embleya; species Embleya sp. NPDC055664. The sequence continues at coordinate 210,457 of NZ_JBSHGZ010000013.1, read as the reverse complement.
GCTGTCGCCCGCGGATCGCCTGCTGGCGGTGACGACGATCTCGTTCGACATCGCGGCGCTGGAGCTGTATCTGCCGCTGATCTCCGGTGCGGCGGTGGTGCTCGCGAACAAGGACACCGTGTCCGATCCGGCCGCCGCCGTGGCGACGATCGGCCGGCACGGGGTCACCGTCGTACAGGCGACGCCCGCGTTCTGGCAGATGGTGCTGACCCACGAGCCGACCGCCGCGACGGGCCTGCGGGTCCTGGTCGGCGGCGAGGCGCTGCCGCAGCGGTTGGCCGAGACGTTGGCCGACCGGGCCGTCGACGTGCTCAACGTGTACGGCCCGACCGAGACGACGATCTGGTCGACGAGCGCGACCGTCGCGCCCGGATCCGGTGCCCCGGCGATCGGCACACCCATCGGCAATACCCGGGTCTACGTGCTGGATTCGCGGCTGCGGCCGGTCCCGCGCGGGGTCGACGGCGAGTTGTACATCGCCGGCGACGGCCTGGCCCGCGGATATCACGGGCGACCCGACCTGACCGTCGGACGATTCGTCGCGTGTCCGTTCGGCCCCGCCGGCGCCCGGATGTATCGCACCGGGGACCTCGTGCGCTGGGGCCGGGAGGGACGGCTGCACTACGTCGGTCGGACCGACTTCCAGGTCAAGGTCCGCGGATTCCGGATCGAACTCGGCGAGATCGAGCATGTATTGGCGGCACACCCCGGCGTGACGCAGGTGGTGGCCGTGGTGCGCGAGGACGGGGACGACAAGCGGCTGGTCGCCTATGTGGTTCCGGAACCCGAGCCGAACCCCGAGCCGGACTCGGAACCCGACTCCGGGTCGGACATCGCGCCGACCGAGGCCGAGGCCGAGGCCACGGCGCCGTCCCGGAACGCTGTCCTGCTCGCCGACCTGCGCGAGCACCTGCGCGCCAGGCTGCCCGACTACATGGTGCCCGCCGCCATCGTCCCGCTCTCCGCGATCCCGCTGACGCCGAACGGGAAACTCGACCGGCGGGCGCTGCCGGCGCCGGACTACGCACAGGTGTCGACCGGCCGGGCGCCGCGGAATCGGCGCGAGGAGATCCTGTGCGCCGTGTTCGCCGAAGTGCTCGGTCTGGAGAGCGTCGGGATCGGCGACGACTACTTCGCGCTGGGCGGCGACAGTATCCGCTCGGTCCAGGTGGTGGCCCGGGCCAAGGCCCGGGGCATCACGGTCGGCGTCCGGGAGATCTTCGAGCACCGCACGGTCGCCCGGCTCGCCGAGTCGGTCGCGGGGCGGGACGCCGAACAGGAGCCGATCCTGCCCGAGTTGCCGGGTGGCGGCGTCGGCCCGGTCCCGCTGACGCCGATGGCGGCGCACGTTCTCGCACTCGGTGGTGGCATCGGGCGGTTCTCGATGTCGGCGATGCTGACCCTGCCCGAGCGCATCGACCGCGCCGAACTTCTCGGCGCGCTCCAGGCCGTGCTGGACCGGCACGACGTGTTGCGCTCGCGGCTCGACCGGCTCCGGCCGGGTCTGTGGATCGAGCCGCCCGGCAGCGTGGACGCCGGCGCGCTGCTGCGGGAGGTGCCCAGCGGCGATGCCGACGTCACCGCCGAACTGGACGCGGCCGCGGGGCGGTTGGATCCGGACGCGGGTGTCGTGGCGCAGTTCGTGTGGTTCGCCGCCGACCCCGGTGCGGGCCGGTTGTTGATCGTGCTGCACCACCTGGTGATCGACGGGGTGTCGTGGCGGATCCTGGTACCGGACCTGATCTGCGCGTGGCAACGGATCCACGCCGGCCGCGCCCCCGAACCGGCGCCGGTGGGAACCTCGCTGCGCCGGTGGACGCATGCCCTGGCCGAGGAGGCCGCCGACGCGGCGCGCGTGGCGGAACTGCCCGTGTGGCAGCGGATCGTGAGCGGCGACGAGCCCGTGCTCGGTGCCCGGGAACTCGACCGCACCCGCGATGTCGCGGCCACCGTGGACACGGTGCGGGTCCGGGTGCCGGCCGACGTCACCGAGGCCCTGCTGACCACCGTCCCGGCGGTGTTCCGTGGCGGGGCCGAAGACGGGCTGCTGGCCGCGCTCGCGCTGGCGCTGACGCGGCGGCGTCGTACCCGAGGCGGGAACGAGTCCTCGGCGCTGGTGCGGATGGAGCGGCATGGCCGGGAGGAGCACGTGATCCCCGGCGCCGACCTGTCGGGCACGATCGGATGGTTCACCTCCTCGTTCCCGGTACGGCTCGACCTGGCCGGGATCGATGTGGCGGACGCGTTCGCCGGCGGCCCGGCCGCCGGCCTGGCGATCAAAGCGGTCAAGGAGCAGCTGCGCGCGGTGCCCGACAACGGCATCGGCTACGGACTGCTGCGCCGGCTCAACCAGGACACCGCCGGCGCACTGGCCGCAGAGCGGGAGCCGCAGATCGGGTTCAACTACCTCGGCCGCGCCTCCGGCACGGACATCCCCGCGGAGCTGCGCGGCCTGGGCTGGGCGCCGGACACCACGCACCCGGACCTGATCGCCGCACCAAACGCGGACATGCCGGTGCTCTCGGCCCTGGAGATCGACGTGGTGGCCACGCCCACCGCCGCCGGCGACGAGTTGACCGCCCACTTCGCCTTCCCCACCGGTGTGCTCTCCCGCGAGGACGTGACCGAGCTGGCCGAGGCGTGGGTCGAGGCATCGACCGCGCTGGCCCGGCACGCCGCGACCCCCGACGCGGGCGGGTTGACCCCGACCGACGCGCCGCTGGTCGAGGTGCGTCAGGAGGAGATCGACGGCTGGGAGGCCCGGCTCGGCCGGCTGGCCGAGATCTGGCCGACCACCCCCGCGCAATCGGGGATGTTGTTCCACAGCATGCTGGCCGGCACGTCCTTCGACGCCTACCACGTGCAGCTGGTCTTCCAGCTCTCCGGCGAGGTCGACCCGGAACGCATGCATCGGGCCGGCCAGGCACTGTTGGAGCGGCACACCAACCTGCGCGCGGCGTTCGTCGAGCGGGCCGACGGCGCTCTCGTACAGGCGGTGCCGGCGCGCGGGGTGACCGTGCCCTGGACACACCTCGACCTGACCTCGGTCGGCGAGGCGGAGCGGACCGAGACGTTCGAGCGATTCCTCGTCCGGGACCGGGCCGCCCACTTCGACGTGCGCACCCCTCCCCTGATGCGACTGGCCCTGGTCACCCTGGAGTCCGGGCGGGCGGAGTTCGTGATGACCGCCCACCACGTGCTGTTCGACGGCTGGTCAATGCCGTTGTTGATGCGCGACCTGCTCCTGCTCTACGCCTCCGGAGGCGATCCCGCCGGCCTGCCCGAGAGCCGCAGCTACGGCGAGTTCCTGGCCTGGCGGGCCCGCCGGGACGAGGACGAGACGGCACGGGCATGGGCGGTCGAACTCGACGGGGTCGAGGAGCCGACCCTGCTCGCGCCCGGCTCCGCCGGCGTGGGCGAGGGCGGTCTCGACCAGTTGGAGATCGCCCTCCCGGTCGATGAGGCGCGCGCGTTGAGCCGTCGGGCCGCCGCGATGGGCATCACCGTCAACAACCTGGTGCAGGGCGCCTGGGCGCTGCTGCTCGGCCGACTCACCAACCGCCGGGACGTGGTCTTCGGCGCCACCGTCTCCGGGCGCCCGCCCGCGGTGGCGGGCGTCGAGTCGATGGTCGGGATGTTCATCAACACCGTCCCCGTCCGCGTGCGCCACGCCCCCGGCGACACCCTCGCCGAGGTCCTGGCCGCGTTGCAGAGCCGACAGGCCGACCTGATGGAGCACCACCACCACGGGCTCACCGAGATCCAACAGGCCGTCGGCCTGCCGTCCCTGTTCGACACCCTGGTGGTCTTCGAGTCGTATCCCATCGACCGCGAGGGCCTGACCGCCGCCGGCGCCGCCGCGGACGGGATCACCTTCACCGGCCTGCGCCCGAACAACGGCACCCACTACCCGCTGGCCCTGATGGTGGCCGCCGACCCGCACCTGGAGTTCATCCTCCAGTACGCGCCGGGCGCCTTCGACCGGGCCGCGGTGGAGGCGATCGCGGCCCGCTTCCTGCGCATCCTGCGGCAACTCGTGGCCGAACCGGCACGCACGGTCGCTCGGGTCGAGACGCTGGATCCGGCGGAACGCGAGCGCCTGCTCGTCGCGTTCAACGACACGGCCGTGCCGACCCCGGACATGAGCATCACCGAACTGGTCGAGGCCCAGGCGGCGCGCACCCCGGACGCGGTCGCCGTGGTCGCCGAGGGCGAATCGCTCACGTATCGCGAGCTGGACGCCCGGGTCGATCGGCTGGCGCGCGAACTGGTCGAACTCGGGGTGCGTCCGGAGTCGCCCGTGGCGGTGTCGCTGCCGCGCTCGGCCGACCTGGTGGTCGCCCTGCTCGCGGTCCTGAAGGCCGGCGGCGCGTATCTGCCGGTCGACCCCAAGTACCCAAGCCAACGCCTGCGGGCCATCCTGGAGGAGGCACGCCCGCACCTGGTGCTGACCCACTCCGCGACTGTCGCCGCGCTGCCGGAGCACGACGCCCCGGACGTGCTCCTCGACGCGCTCGACCCGACCACCGCGCGCGTCGCCATCGAGCGGCCGCCGTACGCCGAGCAGTTGGCGTATGTGCTGTACACCTCCGGATCCACCGGCAAGCCCAAGGGCGTCGCGATCACCCACTCCAACGTGGTCAACGGCGTACTGCGGCTCGCCTCACGGGTGGGCATGGAGTCCGGCAAGCGCATGCTCGCCGGCACGTCGATCAACTTCGACGTCTCGGCGTTCGAGATCTTCACCACTCTCGCCGCCGGCGGCGTCGTCGACGTGGTCCGCGACGTCCTGGTCCTGGACGAGGGGAAGAGCTGGAGCGGCGCGGTGGTGTCCACCGTGCCGTCGGCCTTCGCCGAACTCGTCGACCGCGTCCGCGACCGGGTCGAGGTGGAGACGGTGGTCTTCGCCGGCGAGGCCCTGCCGCCGTCGCTCGTCGACAAGACGCGCGAGGCCTTCCCCGGCGTTCGGATCGTCAACGCGTACGGGCAGAGCGAGACGTTCTACGCCACCACCAGTACCGTCTCCGGCGACACCCGGGACTGGGCGGGCAGCGCGCCCGTCGGCACCCCGCTCGGCAACATGCGGGCCTACCTCCTCGGCCCCGACCTCGCGCCGGTGCCGCCGGGCGCGGTCGGCGAGTTGTACGTCGGCGGGAACGTGGGACGCGGCTACCACGGCAACACCGGATCGACCGCGGAGCGCTTCCTCGCCGATCCGTTCGGCCCGGCCGGCTCGCGCATGTACCGCACCGGGGACCTGGCCCGCTGGAACGCCGAGGGCGAACTCCGTTACGTGGGGCGGGGGGACGCGCAGGTCAAGCTGCGCGGCTTCCGGATCGAGCCCGCCGAGGTCGAGGCCGCGCTCACCGCGCACCCCGACATCGCCCGCGCCGCCGTGCTCACCCGGGGCACCGGCGTCGGTACGCGGCTCGTCGCGTACCTGGTGTCGTCGGGCGAGGCCGACGCCGACACCGTTCGAGGATTCCTCGCCGAGCGACTGCCCGAGTACATGGTGCCGTCGGCACTGGTGTTCCTGGACCGGCTGCCGCTGATGCCCAACGGCAAGCTGGACCGGGCCGCGCTGCCCGAGCCGGAGATCGGCGGGGCCGCCTATCGGGCGCCGCGCAATGCCCGCGAGGAGACCCTGGTCCGACTGTTTGCCGAGGTGCTCGGCATCGACCGGGTCGGCATCGACGACAACTTCTTCGCGCTCGGCGGGCACTCCCTGCTCGCCACCCGGCTGATCAGCCGGGCCCGCGCCGACCTTGGGATCGAGATACCCATCCGCAAGATCTTCGACTTGCCGACAGTGGCCGCGCTCGCACCGTGGTCGGAGGAACCGACGGCTCCCCGCCGCCCCGGTTTGCGCAAGATGACCGTAGAGGAGTGAGGCAATGATTCCGCTGTCATTCGCACAGCGTCGCTACTGGTTCCTGCACCAGCTGGAGGGTGGGGAGACCTGGAACATGGCGGCGGCGTTCCGACTGACCGGAGCGCTGGACCGGGACGCCCTCGCCGCGGCGGTCCGGGACGTGGTCGAGCGGCACGAGGTCCTGCGCACCACGTACGTGACCGACGAGGGCGGTGAGCCGCATCAGCGGATCCTGCCCTTGGCGGAGGCACTTGCGCAGGCGCGGATGCCGGTGGTCGAGCTCGCGGCCGAGGACGTGGCCGGCGCGGTCGACGAGGCGGTCGCGCACGGGTTCGACCTGGCCACCGAAATCCCCTTTCGGGCAAGCCTGTTCCGCTGCTCGCCCGAGGACCACGTGCTGGCCGTGGTGATCCACCACATCGCCACCGACGGCAGCTCGGGCGCGCCGCTGGCCCGGGACCTGGGCGTGGCCTACACCGCGCGCCGCGACGGTCGGGCACCGGAGTGGGAGCCGCTGCCCGTGCAGTACAAGGACTACACGCTGTGGCAGCGCGAGGTCCTCGGCGACGTGGACGACCCGGACAGCCTGGTCGCCACGCAGATCGAGTACTGGCGCGACGAACTCGAAGGTGTACCGGAGCCGTTGAACCTGCCGCTGGATCGCCCCCGGTCGGTGGAGACGGACACCGCCGGCAACGCGGTCGCCCTCGCGACGACCCGGGAGGTGTCGGCCGGACTGGAGAAGCTGGCCGCCGAGCGCGGCACGACCATGGCGATGGTCGTGCAGTCCGCGGTGGCGGTTTTGCTGAGCCGGCTCGGCGCCGGCGACGACGTACCGATCGCCACCCCGATCGCCGGCCGCACCGACGACGCGCTCGCGGACCTGATCGGTTGCTTCGTCAACAACCTGGTGCTGCGGATCGACCTCTCGGGCGACCCGTCCTTCGTCGACCTGCTCACCCGGACGCGGAACAAGGCGCTGTCCGCCTACGAGCAGCAGGACGTGCCGTTCGATGTGCTGGTGGAGACGCTCAACCCCGACCGCTCGGCCGAGTACCGGCCGCTGTTCCAGGTGATGTGCGGCTGGCAGAACTACGCCCGGCCCAGCTTTGAACTGCCGGGACTGAGAGTGGAGTTCCAGCAGGCGCTCACCCAGAAGACGATGGTCGACCTGTTCTTCAGCATGGGCATGGACGAGGCCGGTCGGCTGCACGGCGACATCCAGTACTCGGGCAAGCTGTTCGACCGGGGCACGGTCGAGGACATGGCCGCCCGCTTCGTCCGGATCCTGGAGCAGGTGGTGGCCGATCCGGGCGTGCGCGTCGGGGACATCGACGTGCTGGTCGAGGGGGAGCGGGAGCAACTGCTCGTCGAGGTCAACGACACCGCGGAACCGACCCTGGAGCAGGGCCTGTTGGCGGCGATCGACCGGCAGGTGGAGGCCACGCCGCAGGCTCTCGCCGTGATCGGCGAGGAGGAGACGCTCACTTACCGGGAACTGGACGTCCGGTCGAACCGGCTGGCGCACTGGCTGGTCGAGCGCGGCGTGCGGGCCGAGTCGCTGGTCGCGGTGTGCCTGCCGCGCACGGTGAACCTGATGGTGGCGATCCTCGCGGTGCTCAAGGCCGGCGGAGCCTACGTCCCGGTCGACCCGGACCACCCGCGCTCGCGGATCGACCACGTCCTCGGGCAGGCGGATCCGCTCCTGGTGCTCGACGCCGACACCTTGGCCGGCGCGGATTGTTCCGGATACCCGGACTCGGCGCCGGAGGTGGTCGTACGGCCGGACAACACCCAGTACGTGATCTACACGTCGGGCTCGACCGGAACCCCGAAGGGGGTGGCGATTTCGCGCGGGGCGCTGGCCAACTTCGTGGCCGCGACGCGGCGACGGTTCCCGCTGTCGCCCGACGACCGCATGTTGTTCAGCACGACGGTGTCGTTCGACATGGCCAACACCGAGCTGTACCTTCCGTTCGTTTGCGGCGCGACGATGGTGATGGCGACGAGGGACACGGTCACCGAACCGTCGAGGATGGTGGCGTTCCTGCGCCGGCACGGGGTCACCGTGGTGCAGGCCACCCCCGCCTTCTGGCAGATGGTGCTGACCCACGAGCCGAACGCCGCGCAGGGCCTGCGGATCATCACCGGCGCGGAGGCGGTGCCGGTACGGCTGGCCGAGACGCTGGCGGACCAGGCCGTCGAGGTGGGCAACTGGTACGGCCCCACCGAGACCACGACGTGGTCGACCATGGCGCCGGTGAAGGCCGGGGCGGGGGTCGCGATCGGGACTCCGGTCGGGAACACGCAGGTGTACCTGCTCGACGCGCGGCTGCGCCCGGTCCCGCGCGGCGTGCAGGGCGAGTTGTACATCGCCGGCACCGGTATGGCGCGCGGCTACCAGGGCCGGCCCGACCTGACCGCGGAGCGGTTCGTGCCCTGCCCGTTCGGCCCGGCCGGCGCGCGGATGTACCGCACCGGGGACCTGGCGCGGTGGAACCGCGACGGCCTGCTGGAATACATCGCCCGTACCGACCACCAGGTGAAGATCCGGGGCTACCGGATCGAGTTGGGGGAGATCGAGCACGCGCTGGCCGGGCACCCCGCGGTGGCGCAGGCGGCGGTGGTGGTCCGCGAGGACCGGGAGGACGACCGGCAGATCGTGGGTTACGTGGTGCCCGCCTCCACCGTCGGCGCGCCGGGCGATTCCGGTACCCCGGCGGGCGAGGGGCCGCGCGTGTACGACGACGAGGCGACGGTCGCGCTGCTCGCCGAACTGACCGAGTACCTGCGCGGGCGCCTGCCCGAGTACATGGTGCCTGCCTCGGTGATCGCGCTCTCGCGGATCCCGCTGACGCCCAACGGCAAGCTCGACCGGCGGGCGCTGCCGGCGGAGCAGACGAGCGCCGCGGTCGGCGAAGGACCCCGCGACGTCACCGAAGAGAAGCTGTGCGCGCTGTTCGGCGAGTTGCTCGGCCGGGAGAACGTCGGCATCCACGAGGACTTCTTCGCCCTCGGCGGCCACTCGCTGATGGCCACCCGGCTCAGCGTGCGCATCCGCGCCATGTTCCACGTCGACGTGCCCCTCAGGACGATCATCAAGTTCCCGACGGTGGCCGAGTTGGCCTCGCTCGTGCTCATCGGCGGCATCCCCGTGGGCGACAATGTCGACCCGTTCGGGGTCGTGCTGCCGCTGAACAACGACCCCGGCACGGGCAAGGAACCCCTGTGGTTCTTCCACGGGGGAGGTGGCCTGGGCTGGGCCTACTTCAGCTTCGTCATGCACGTGCCGGACCGCCCGGCCTACGCCCTGCAATCGCGCGGCTCCAACGGCGTGGACGCGCTCGCGGGCTCCGTCGAGGAGATGGTCGACGACTACATCGCCGAGATGTTGAAGATCCAGCCGGAGGGCCCGTTCTACCTGATCGGCTGGTCCTACGGCGGCACCGTCGTGCAGGCCGTCGCGGAGGGGCTCGACCGGCGCGGGCACAAGGTCGGCCTGGTGGCGATCCTCGACTCCCAGCCGGGCGGCGAAGGGTTCTCGGAGATCCACGCCGGCAAGACGCTGGAGGACTACCGGGACGAACTCGAGGAGTTCTTCGGCCAGTACATCGGCACCGACAACCAACAGGACTTCCTGGACACCATGTCGAAGGTGTTGGCCAATAACACCCGGCACATCATGACCTTCCAATCGCCGGTCTACCGCGGCGACGTGGTGTTCTTCAGCGCGACACTCAAGGACGATCTGTACGCGCACATGTGGCGACCGCTGGTCCTGGGCGACATCGAGGTGCACGACGTGCGCGCCACGCACCACGAGATGAACATGCCCGCACCCGTGGCCGAGGTCATGGAGGTCATCGTCCGCAAACTCGCGGACGCGGAACAATCGGCCATCGAACGGCCGTAGCGGGGCCGCCGGTCGCCGGGTCGTCCCCGGTCGCCGGGTCGCGGGTTTTCCATGAACCATCGAACGCAGGATTGGGGTTGGTCGGGGTGAGCACACCCGGCATGTCCACGCCGGATCGAGGGCAAACCGCGCTGCTGTGCGTGCCGTTCGCCGGCGCGGGACCGTCGTTCTTCCACCCGTGGCGGGCACCGGCCGGCGACCGGTGGCGCCTGCTCTCGGTCGAACTGCCCGGCCGGGAGCGGCGGATCCTGGAGACGCCGTATCGCAATGTCGTCGAGGCGGCCAAGAACTCGGTCGACGAGATCGTCGCGAACCTCGGCCGCGGGACGCGGACCGTGTTGTTCGGGCACAGCCTGGGCGCGGTGCTCGCGTACGAGTTGGTGCATCTGCTCAGTACGCGCGACGTGCCCGTCGAACGGCTGATCGTCAGTGGCTCGCCCGGTCCCTGGACCCAGCGCGAGCGGCGGGCGACGGGCCTTCCGGACGAGGAGTTCCTGGCCCGGGTGGAGGAGTTCGCCGGGTTTCGGCACGAGGCACTGGATCATCCGGAGATGCGCGAGCTGATCCTGCCCGTGTTGCAGGCCGACTGCGAGATGCACGAGAACTACCTGCCCAGCACCGACGACCCGGTGTCGGTGCCGATTTGTTCGATTCGCGGCGGCTCCGACGGCCTGGTCAGCGCGGACCAGGCCCGGGAGTGGCGGGACGCCACCACGAGCACGTTCGAATACGCCGAGTTTCCGGGCGATCACATGTATCTGGTCGATCACGCCCGGGAGATCCTGGATCTGATCGAGGCGCAGTCCGCCCGCGACACCGCGAGGTGACGAGCCGCCGCCTGCCCGGGGGCGGCGTCCCGACCCGGGGCGATACGACGAAATGCCATGGCAGCGGCCGTGTCAGGGGTGTGACAGTCGGGTGACAGTCACCGTGGAAATGGTGGATGCATGAGAAGTTCGGCGATCGCAGTTTCCGGGCTGCGCAAGGCATATGGCGACCGGGTGGTGCTCGACGGCATCGACTTCGAGGTCGCCGAGGGATCGGTGTTCTCCATGCTCGGCCCGAACGGGGCGGGCAAGACGACGACGGTGAACGTGCTGGCGACGTTGCTGAAGGCCGATGCCGGAACGGTGCACGTCGCCGGGCACGACGTGCTGACCGCGACCAGGCAGGTACGCGCGGCCATCGGGGTCACCGGCCAGTTCGCCGCGGTGGACGAGCTGTTGTCGGGCCGGGAGAACCTGCAGCTGATGGCGGACCTCAAGCGGGTGCGCTCCGGGGAACGGGTGGTCGAACGACTGCTGGAGCGCTTCGACCTGGTCGAGGCGGCGGACAAGCGCATCTCGACCTACTCGGGCGGTATGACTCGCAAGCTGGACCTGGCGATGACACTGGTCGGCGACCCGCGGATCATCTTCCTGGACGAGCCGACGACGGGCCTGGACCCGCGGAGCAGGCGCACGATGTGGGGGATCGTGCGCGAGTTGGTGGCCGACGGCACCACCATTCTCCTCACCACCCAATACCTCGACGAAGCCGACCACCTCTCCGATCAGGTCGTGGTCCTGGATCAGGGCAGGTTGGTCGCCGAGGGCACCCCCGACGAACTCAAGCGTCAGGTCCCCGGCACCCACGTCCGGCTCCGCTTCACCGACCTCGACGAACTCGATGCGGCGGCACGCGTGTTGCGCGGCGGCACGAGAGACGACCAGGAACTGCTCCTGCGGGTGCCCAGCGACGGCCAGTCGAAGTCGCTGCGGGCCCTGCTGGACCGGCTCGACGAGTACTCGATCAACGCACAGGAGTTCTCCGTGCACACCCCGGACCTCGACGACGTCTTCCTCGCCCTGACCGGGCACCCGAGCGAGGAGGCGGTCGCGTCGTGAGCAATGTCGCCACGGCGTGGGCCGACTCGACGATCATGTTGCGCCGCAACCTCAAGCACACCATGCGCAACCCCCTCGTGCTGTTCAACGCGATCCTGTTCCCCATCGTGCTGCTGCTGATGTTCGTCAAGGTGCTCGGCGGTGCCTTCGAGGTCGGCGAGAGCTACATCGACTACGCGACGCCGGGCATGCTCGTGATGGCCGTCAGCTACGGGCTCGGGTCCACCGCGACGGCCGTCAACGACGACATGACCAAGGGCATCATCAACCGCTTCAAGGCGATGGACATCTCCCGCGGCGCCGTGCTGACCGGACAGGTCATCGTCACCACGGTGCGCTGTCTGGTGGCCTGCACGGCGATCATCGCGGTGGCCTTCGCGATGGGGTTCGACCCGGACGCGAGCGCCCTCGACTGGCTCGGCGTGCTCGGCTTCGTCGTCCTGCTCACCGTCGCGGCCAGCTGGCTCACCGTGGCGTTGGGGCTGGCCGCGAAGTCGGCGGAATCGGCGGGCCTGGCCACCGTGCCGCTGATCATGCTCCCGTTTCTGAGCAGCGCCATCGTGCCCGCGGACACGATGGGCGCCGGAGTGCGCCAGTTCGCCGAATACCAGCCCTTCACCCCGATCATCGAGACGCTGCGCGGGTTGTTGGCGGGCGACCCGTCGACCGGCGACGCGCTCGCGGGCATCGCCTGGTGCATCGGGCTCGCTCTCGTGGGGTACGTGTGGGCGGTGTCCACCTTCAAGAAGCGAGCGTGACCGCGACAAGCCGGGACCAGTGCGTTTGAGTCCCTTCCCGAGCCGCCTCGGCGAAACCCCCGTCGCCGAGGCGGCGTCGCGCGTTCTGCTCGATCCGCGCCGCGTCCGGATGGGAGCGGTCCGGCAACCCGCGTACGTCCGCGCTCGCCGCGAGCAACCGCGCGGCCTGCACCGGATCGTCGCGACGCAGCGCCAGGTCCGCGACCCCGACGAGCACCTGCGCGATCACCGGCGCGTGACCCGCCTCGGTCGCCGCCCGGCAGGCCGCCGCCCGGTGCTCCCGCGCCTCGCCCACGTCCTCGGCGAGATAGCCGAGCAGGTCGTGCGTGGCCGCCCGCACGTTCGCCTGCTGCGCCTCCTCGCCCAACATGGCCGTCGCGACGCCGAGTTGCCGATGCGCTTCCCCGGTATCGCCGCTCCACCGGGCGAGTTCCGCACGCGCGAAGGCCAACTCGGCCAGCGCGTCCGGCCAGGTGACCCGCTTCGCGTGCCGCTCCGCCTCGGCCAGGGCGGCCGCGCCGGCCTCCTCGTCGCCCAGCAACCAGTACAACTGCGCCTGCCGCGAGCGCATCCGGATCACGTCCTCCAGGGCACCCACCTCGGTGACCACCGCGATCGCCTGCTCGTAGTGCTCGCACGCGCCGGCGAACTCGCCGCGCACGGCGATGCGATCCGCCAACTCCGTCTGGGCGAACGAGATCCCGAACCGCTCGCCGATCTCCCGGAATTCGGCCAGCGCCATCTCCAGATACGCGTCCGCGTCCCGCCCGCCCTGGCCGAGCATGATCCGCATCTTGCCCAGGTGCAGCCGGGCAAGCGCGCGTACCCACGGGTCCTCGTTGTCGAGCAGCGGCTCGAACGCGGGCAGGAACGCGTCGGGCGCCTGCAACAGGCGCTCCAGCGCGGCGACGAGTCCGAGCAGCGGGTAGCGGCGTCGGCTGCGCAGGCTGAACCGGTGCGCCTCGCGGATCCACACCGCCGCCTGGTGCTCGTCGCCGCGCCCGGAACTGACGAACAGCACGACCAGCGCGTACACCATGGCCCGGGTCTCGTCGGTCACCTCGCCCGGCGTGCGGGTGGCCGCGATGATCAGCTCGATGCCCTCGGTCCGGTGGCCGCTGAGCCACCAGTACCAACCCGTGCCCGCGGCCAGTCGCATCGCCGCCTGCGCCTCGCCTGCCGCCAGTGCGCCACGCATCGCCGCGCTGATGTTGTCGTGCTCGGTCTCCAGCGTGGCGAGCCATTCCAACTGTTCGGCGCGGCGCAGATGCGGCTCCGCGGTCTCGGCGAGTTCGGTGAACCAGGCCAGGTGCGCGTGGCGCGCCCGGTCCGATTCCCCCGCCTCGGCGAGCCGGTGCCGGGAATACTCCTTGATCGTGCCGATCATGCGGTAACGCTGGGTGCGGTCGCCCTCGGCGAGCAGCAGCGACTTCTCGGTCAGCGCGGTGAGCAGTTCGAGGACCTGCTCCGGCTCGACCGCGTCGCCGGCGCAGACCCGTTCGGCCGCCTCCAGGCTTGCCCCACCGGCGAACACCGAGAGCCGACGCAGGACCACTCGCTCGACGTGGGTGAGCAGTTCCCAGCTCCAGTCGACGGCCGCGCGCAGTGTCCGGTGTCGAGGCAGTGCGGTCCGGCTGCCACTGGTCAGCAGACGGAACCGGTCGTCGAGTCGGTTGGCGAGCTGATAGATGGACATGGTGCGCAACCGGGCCGCGGCCAGTTCGATCGCCAGCGGCATCCCGTCCAACGCCCGGCACACGCGCGCCATCGTCTCCGGCGCGGGGGCCTCGATCCACAGGTCCCGGCGCACCGCCCCGGCTCGGTCGCGCAGCAGCCGGACGGCGGGCGCGGCCTCGATCTCGTCGGGGCTCGCGTCCGCGTCCGGCAGGGCCAGCGGCTCGACCAGCCACAGCGCCTCCCCGGTGATGCCGAGGGGCTCGCGGCTCGTGGCCAGGATCCGCAGCCGCCGGCACTCCCCGAGCACCCGGTGGGCGAACACCGCCGCGGACTCGATCACGTGCTCGCAGTTGTCCAGGATCAGCAGCGCCTCCCGCTCGCGGATCGCGGCGATCAGCCGGTCCGTCGGCTCCACGCTCGGCGCCGCGCCGAGCAGCGCGTCACGCAGACCGAGGCCGGAGAGGGTGGCGCGGGCCACGTCGCCGTCGGTGCCGATGGCGGCCAGTTCCACCAGCCAGGCCCCGTCCGGCAGGTCGTCGAGCAGGGTGCGGGCGGTCTCCGTGGCCAACCTGGTCTTGCCCGCCCCCGCCGGCCCGATCACCGTGGTGAGCCGGTGCTCGGCGACGAGTTCGCGAACCGCGGCGGTGTCGGCGTCGCGCCCGACGAAGGTCGTCAACTCGGCGCGCAGGTTGCTCCTGCGGTTCTCCTCCCGTCGACCCAACTCGCCCCGCAGCAGCGCGCCATGCAACGCGGCCAGCTCCGGAGATGGGTCCACGCCCAGCGCGTCGGCCAGGGCCTCCCTGGTGCGCTGATACACCAGCAGCGCGTCGCTGTCGCGACCGGTCGCGACCAGGGCGCGCATCAGCGCGGTGGCGAACCGTTCCCGCATCGGATGTGTGGCCACCAGGTCGGTCAGCTCCGTGACCACCTCGGCGCCGCGCCCGAGGGTGACCTCCGCGTCGAACCGCTCCTCGGTGGCGGTCAGGCGTAAGCCTTCCAGGCGCACGATCGCGGCGTCGAACGCGGCGCTGTCCGCCAGACCGACGTCCTGCATGGCCGCCCCGCGCCACAGGTCGAGGGCTTCGCGCAGCAGGCGCACCCGTCGGGAGGCGTCCTCGGTGCGCAGGCGGCCCGCGGCCACGAGGCGTTCGAACCGCACCGCGTCGACGGCGTCGGGTTCCACGATCAGCCGGTAACCGTCCGGCCGGCCCTCGATCACCCCGTCGGGCAGCACCTTGCGCAGCCGGGACACCAGGCGTTGCAGTGCGTTCGTCGCGTCGACGGGCGGGTGTTCGCCCCAGATCCAGTCCACGAGCACGGCCTTGGGAACCGGGTGGCCCGCTCTCAGTGCGAGGGCGATCAGCAATGCGCGCAGCCGCGCGCCCGGCACGTCGGCCGTACCGCCGGCGTCCGTGCGAACCTCGAAAGGACCCAGCATCCCGATCTGCACCCACCGATTTTGCCACGGTTGTTCGGACCGTCCGACCGGACCCCGAAACCTTGACGGACCTCGATCGCGATATGGCGCGTCCGCGTGTCGATACCGCGCGGGAATTCGGTACCGATTTCGAGGCGATGGGCAGCTGCCGCCGAAAAACCGGACGGCGCCGGAATCAATGCCCGGGCGATCCACGGCATTCGTCGAGGCCGTGGCGTCCCTGGCCGGCCGGTGTCGTATTACTGTCCTGTCGGCGGGACATCGGCGTCCGTCGGTGTGCGCGGACCACCGTCCCTTGCACCGGGTTTCCCCGGCGATTTATGTTGGCGACGCGAGTTTGCCCCGACAGCCGCCCACCGTAACGCTCTTCGGTCGGCGTGCACAGGCGGTCGCTTTCACCTCGGGGTCCCGGAGCCCCCGGCACGAACCAATCATCGAACAGCGGGCACAACGCCTGCGGATGGCGTTGTCATGCCGGTTCGCCGGCGCATTCCCGATCCGTTCGGCGAAGGAAGGAGAGGCCGGCCATGGAATCGTTGCCGCGTATCCACGAACGAGGCGAACAGGACGAGACATCGGAGGGGCAGGCGGCGCCGACGGGTGCGCCGACCGCCCTCGTACCGGAAATTGCGGCGCTGTGGGGGGAATTCCTCCCGGGACGCGAGGTCGGGCCGGACGACGACTTCTTCGCGATCGGCGGCAATTCGCTGATCGGGATCAAGATCATCGATCGGGTGGCCCAGGACTACGGCGTCGCCCTCTCCGTGCGCGGGTTCTACCTGGCCCAGACGCCGGCCCGGGTCGCCGAACTGATCGAACAGGAAAGGGCGCGAACGTGAGGTTGACGCCGGGTGCCGCACGCGAGATCGACCTCGACCGTGTCGACCTGTTCGACCTGGACCTGTACACCTCGGGCGATCCGCACCCGATCTGGGACGTGATGCGCGCCGAGGCCCCGCTGCACCACCAAGTCCTGCCGGATGGCCGCGAGTTCTGGTCGGTGACCCGCTACGACGACGTCTGCGCCGTACTCGGCGACCACCGCAGGTTCACCTCCGAGCGCGGCACGGTGGTCACCCATCTCGGGGAGGACGACGTCGCGGCGGGCAAGCTGATGACCTCCACCGACCCGCCGCGGCACACCCAGGTGCGCCGGGCGATCGGCGCGCGGCTCACCGCGCGCGCGGTGGCCTCGTGGCAGGACCGGATCCGGGAGGCGATCGTGCGCTTTCTCGAACCGGCCCTCGACGGCGGCACGTTCGACCTCGCCGAGAAGGCGCACCGGCTTCCGATGATCGTCGCGGGACCGCTGCTCGGGATCCCCGAGCGGGACTGGGACGAGCTGGTACAGCTGACCGCGATGGTCACCGCGCCCTCGGACCCGCACTTCAAGCACGGCAGCGAGGCCGCGACGCTGGCCATCTCCCACCACGAACTCGTCACCTATGTCACCGAATGGGTCAAACGGCGGCGGGCCGCCGGAGGCGAGGACGGCAGCCTGCTCGACCACCTCATGACCGTGCGAGCGGGCGACGCGCCGCTGACCGACGAGGAGATCGCGCTCGACGGCTACAGCATCCTGCTCGGCGCCAACGTGACCACGCCGCACACCGTTTCGGGCACGGTGCACGCGCTGATCGAGCGGCCCGAGCAGTTCGCCAAGGTCCAGGCCGACCCCTCGCTCGTGCCGTCCCTGGTCGAGGAGGGACTGCGCTGGACCTCGGCCGCGTGCAACTTCATGCGCTACGCGGTCGACGACACCGAGATCGGCGGCGGTACGATCCCCGCCCGCGGCGCGGTCGTCGCGTGGATCGGCTCGGCCAACCGGGACGAGTCGCAGTTCACCGACCCGCACCAATTCGACGTCACCCGGCGCGAGAACCGCCACGTCGCGTTCGGGTTCGGACCGCACTACTGCATCGGCGGCCCGCTGGCCCGGCAGACGCTGCGCATCTTCTTCGAGGAACTGCTCGGCCGCTTCGGCTCGATCGAACTCGACGGCGAGCCGCAACACCTGCGGTCGTACTTCATCGCCGGGATGACCCACCTCCCCATCGTCGCCCAGAAACGAACGACGCCATGACATCCGGCAGCGCCCCCGCCTCGTCGCCGTGGTTCGTCCGGCCACCGGCCGGCGACCACCCGGCCCGGCTGTTCTGCTTCCCCTACTCCGGCTCCGGCGCCTCCGCGTTCAGCGCCTGGCCGGCCACGATCGACGACGTCGAGGTCTGCCCCGTGCAGTTCCCCGGCCGGGAGAGCCGGCTGGCCGAACCGCACTACGGCACCTACGAGGATCTGGCCGCCGCCCTGGTGGAACCGCTGGCGGCGCGCCTGGACCGGCCGTTCGCATTCTTCGGGCACTGCGCGGGCGCGCTGCCCGCGTTCGAGACCGTGGTCCGGCTCGCCGAACTGGATCTGCCGGGGCCGGACTGCCTGTTCGTGTCCGGCCAACCCGCGCCGCACGACGCCGCGAGCGATCGCATGCTCACCATGACCGAGGCCGAACTGCGTGCCGAATTGGTGTCGGTGGTGCGCGGGCGGGGCATCGAGCCGCGGCCGGACATGGTCGAGGTGGGGATGAGCGTGCTGCTCGAGGACCTCGCAGCCGCGCGCGCCTACCGCAGGGTCGAACCGGTTCGGCTGGGCTGTCCCATCGTCGTCCTGCACTGGCGCGACGACCCCGACGTGACGCCGGACCAACTGGAGGGATGGCATCGGTACGCGGATTCGGTCGAGATCCGGGTCGTCGAGGGCGGCCACCACGACTTCATGAACGCGCCGGACGAGCTGCTGAAGCTGTTGACCACCCGGCGGTGACGGCGGTGACGGCAAACGGCGGTGAAGGCGGGGCGGCCCGCGGGCGCCGGCCGGCGAGGGAATCGGAAGGAATTCGTATGAGTGGCGCAGCCACCGATATTGCCGTCGTCGGGATGTCGTGCCGCTTCCCCGGGGTGCGCGGTCCGGAGGAGTTCTGGCGCCTGCTGGTCGACGGCGGGTCCACCATCGGGACCTTCCCCGAGCGGCGGGCCGCCGACGTGCGGCGCTCGACCCACCCGGACGCCGCCACGGTCAACGCGGGTTCCTTCCTCGACGCCATCGACGGGTTCGACGCGGAGTTCTTCGGCACGGACGCGGCGGAGGCCACCGCGATGGACCCCGTGCAGCGGCTCGGCCTGGAACTGGCCTGGGAGGCCGTCGAGGACGCCCGGATGCCGGCGGCCGCGCTGGCCGGCCGGGAGATCGACGTCGTGGTCGGCAGCGCGCCCTCCGGCTACGAGGTGCTGCGCAAGCTGTCCGGCGGGGACCGGGACGACCACTACGCCGCGCTCGGGACCGGCGGCGCGTGGATCGCGAACCGGATCTCGACCCTGTTCGACGTGCGCGGGATGAGCCTGTGCGCGGACTCGGGCCAGTCCTCCTCCCTCGTGTCGTTGGCCCTCGCGTGCGACCGGATCCGCGCCGGCGCGGTCGATCTGGCGCTCGCGGGCGGTGTACACCTGATCGCCGACCCGGAGGCGGGCCTGGGCCTGGCGAACCTGGGCGCGTTGTCGCCCGAGGGCCGCTGCTTCCCGTTCGACGAACGCGCCGGTGGCTTCGTCCGGGGCGAGGGCGGGGCCTTCGTCCTGCTCAAGCGGCTCGACCTGGCCGTGGCCGACGGCGATCACATCTACGCGGTGGTGCGCGGCTGGGGGGTGGGCAGCGGCGGTGCGACCAGCCGGATGCCCGATCCCAGCCCGGCCGGGCAGGCGGCGGCGATCCGCACCGCGCTGGAGCGGTCCGGCGTGCCGTTCGACACCGTCGACTACGTCGAGGCGCACGGCACCGGGACCCGCGTCGGCGATCCGGCCGAGGCGGCCGGGCTGCGCGAGGTGTTCCGGGCGACCGGGCGGGATCGCCCCCTGGTGATCGGCTCGGCCAAGGCCAACGTCGGGCACCTGGAACCGGCCGCCGGCATCGTCGGTTTCGTCAAGGCCGCACTGTGCCTGGACCGTGCGCGATTGGTGCCACACCCGAACTTCCGAACGCCCAACCCCGCCATCACGAACTTCCACGAGCACTTCGACGTCCCGGGCGCCGCCCGGCCCTGGCCGAGCCCGGCCGACCGGCCGCGACGAGCGGGGGTGTCGGCGTTCGGCCTGGGCGGGACGAACGCGCACGTGATCCTCGAACAGGCACCGGAGGAGCAGGGTCGCCCCGGGGTCGTCGACGCGGGGACGATGCCCTGGGTGCTGTCGGCGCGCACCGAGCCCGCCCTGCGCGAGCAGGCGGCACGGCTGCGGGACCGGCTGAGCGCGGACGCGACACCGTCGGCGGCCGACGTGGGCCACTCGCTGGTCTCCACCCGAGCATCCTTCGCCCACCGGGCGGTGGTCCTGGGCGCCGGCCGCGAGGAGGCCCTGACCGGGCTCGATCTCCTTGCGGGGGGCGGCGATTCGGCCCGCGTGCTGCGCGGGGTCGCGGCGAACCCGCCCGGCCCGATCGTCTTCGTCTTCCCCGGCCAGGGGTCGCAGTGGGCGGGTATGGGCAGGCGGTTGTACGCGGAGTCGGAGGTTTTCGCCCGCTCGATCGACGAGTGCGCGCGGGCCCTGGAACCGTGGCTGGACTGGTCGTTGCCGGACGTGGTCACGGGGATGGACTCGGCGGCGCTGCTGGAGCGCGGCGACGACGTGGTGCAGCCCGCGCTGTTCGCGATGATGGTGTCCCTGGCCCGGGTCTGGCACTCGCTGGGCGTGGTCCCCGACGTGGTGGTGGGGCACTCCCAGGGGGAGATCGCCGCGGCCTGCGCGTCGGGCGCGCTCTCCCTCGACGACGCGGCCCGCGTGGTCGCGCTGCGCAGCACGGCACTGACCGAACTGGCCGGACTGGGCGGGCTGAACGCGGTGTTCGCGCCCCTGGACTGGGTCGAGCAGCGGTTGCGGCCGTGGGCCGGGCGGTTGTCCGTGGGCGCGGTCAACGGGCCGGGCTCGGTGGTGATCTCCGGCGACCTGGAGGCACTGGCGGAGTTCGCCGCGATGGCGGCCGGCGACGGTGTCCGGGTACGCCGGGTCAGGATCGAATACGCGTCGCACTCGCACCAGGTCGAACGTATCCGGGACCGCGTGCTCGCCGCCGCCGAGGGCATCACGCCCAGGGCGTCGGCCGCGGCGTTCCACTCCACGGTCACCGGCGGCCCGCTCGACACCCGCGGGCTCGACGGCGCGTACTGGTACGACAACCTGCGCTCGAAGGTGCGATTCGGCGAGGTGATCGAAGACCTGATGCGCGTGCGCGGCAGCGTGTTCGTGGAGGTCAGCCCGCATCCGGTACTCGCGGTGGCGATGGCCGAGACCGCCGACGCGCTGGCCGCCTCGCCGGTGTTGTCGGGCACCCTGCACCGGGACGACGGGAGCATGGGCCGGGTCCTGGCGGCGTCGGCCGAACTGTACGTGCGCGGCGTGCCGGTGGACTGGACGGCCTGCTTCGCCGCGGCCCGGCCGCGCCGGATCGCCCTGCCGACCTACCCGTTCCAGCGGCGGCGGTACTGGCTGACACCACCCGCCGACACCACCCCGGCGGATGCGAACCCCCGTACGAGGGAGCTCGATTCGGAATCCGCGGTGCGCAAGCTCGTGTGCGCCGAGACGGCCGCGCTGCTGAGCACGCCCGACGCGCCCGTCACCGGCGCCGAACTCGCCGCGAGGTCGACCGAGACCTTCAAGGCCCTGGGCTTCGAGTCCTCGATGGCGGTACGGCTGCGCAACCGGCTCACGACGGCGGCCGGTGTACGACTGCCCGCCACCGTCGCGTTCACCTACCCGACCCCACAGGCGCTCGCCCGGCACATCTTCACCCTGCTCGGACCGACAGCCCCCGAAGTCCCGGAAACGGCACCGGAATCGCTGCCGACGCCGACCTCGGCAGCGGCCCCGACCCCGGTGCCGGAGACACCTTCGGCGAGCCGCAGCGACGACGAATTGTACGCATTGATCGACCGCGGATACGTGTAGCGCCACCCGTTCGTCCGAGTAACCGTTGGGGGAGTTCCCGTGGAGGAAGTCGACAAGCTCCGGTCCTACCTGCGCCGTGCCGTCGGCGACGCGCAGGAGTTGCGTGAGCGGGTGCGCGCGTTGGAGGAGTCCGCTCGCGAGCCGGTCGCGGTGGTGGGCATGGGGTGTCGTTTCCCGGGAGGGGCGAACTCCCCCGAAGGGTTGTGGGACGTGGTCTCCGGCGGGGTCGACGCGGTGGGCGACTTCCCGACGGACCGCGGCTGGGACCTGGAGGCGCTGTACGACCCGGACCCCGCGGCGCAGGGCAGGACGTACACCCGCTCGGGCGGATTCCTCCCCGATCTCGCCGAGTTCGACGCGGCGTTCTTCGGGATCAGCCCCCGCGAGGCGCCGGCGATGGATCCGCAGCAGCGGGTGATCCTGGAGACGTCATGGGAGGCGCTGGAGCGGGCCGGGATCGACCCGTTGGGCCTGCGCGGTTCGGCGACCGGGGTGTTCACCGGGATCTACGCGGTCGACTACGGCCCGCGGATGGGCGGCGGGGCCGCCGCCGAGGTGGAGGGCCACTCGATGACCGGGACGTACACCAGTGTGGCCTCGGGCCGGGTGGCGTACGTACTGGGCCTGGAGGGACCGGCGATCTCGATCGACACCGCGTGCTCGGCGTCGCTCGTCGCCGTACACCAGGCCGTGCGGTCCCTGCGCGCGGGGGAGTGCACGTTGGCGCTGGCCGGCGGGGTGTCGGCGCTGCCGAGCCCCGGGATGTTGGTGGAGGCAGCCCGGCAGCGCGGCCTGGCCGCCGACGGGCGGTGCAAGTCCTTCGCCGAGACGGCCGACGGCACCGGCTGGGGCGAGGGCGCGGGCGTGCTCGTCCTGGAGCGGCTGGCGGACGCGCGGCGCAACGGCCGGCGCGTCCTGGCGGTGATCCGGGGCTCGGCGATCAATCAGGACGGGGCCTCCAACGGGCTGACCGCGCCGAACGAACTGGCGCAGCGGCGGGTCATCCGCGCCGCCGTGGCCGACGCCGGGCTCTCGCCCGCCGACGTGGACGCGGTGGAGGCGCACGGAACCGGCACCCGGTTGGGCGACCCCATCGAGGCGGAGGCGCTGCTCGCCACCTACGGACAGGGCCGCGGCGCCGCCGGCCCGCTGTGGCTCGGCTCGCTCAAGTCGAACATCGGCCACACGCAGGCCGCGGCGGGCGTCGGCGGCATGATCAAGATGATCATGGCAATGCGCCACGGGGTGTTGCCGAAGACGCTGCACGTGGACCGGCCGACCCCGCACGTCGACTGGTCGTCCGGCGCGGTGGAACTGCTGACCGAGGCCCGGGAATGGCCCGCCACGCCCGGACGGCCCCGGCGCGCCGGCGTGTCGTCCTTCGGGATCAGCGGTACGAACGCGCACGTCGTGCTCGAAGAGGCACCCGAGGAGCCCGAGGCACCCGAGGCGGCGGAGCCGGCGACCGCGCCGGTTCAGGAACCGCGTCCCGGGGCGGTGCCGTGGGTGGTGTCGGCACGCTCGGCCGAGGCACTGCGGGAGCAGACGCTGCGGTTGCGGGACCGCCTGGCCGCCGACCCCGACCTGCCGCTCGCGGCCGCGGGCCGTGCGCTGGTGACGACACGGTCGTTGTTCGAGCACCGCCGGGTGGTGATCGGCGCCGACCGCGACGAACTTCTCGCCCGCCTGGGCACCGACGTCGGTACGACCAGGAATCCGCCCGGCGTGGTCTCCGGCACCGTCGAGCCCCTCGGCAAGACGGTGTTCGTCTTCCCCGGCCAGGGCTCCCAGTGGGTCGGCATGGGCCGGGAACTCCTCGACACCTCCCCGGTCTTCGCCGAGCGGATGAACGAGTGTGCCCAGGCCCTCGCGCCGTGGGTGCCCTGGTCGCTGATCGACACCGTGCGCGGCGAGCCGGAAGGCGCGGACCTGGAGCGCATCGAGGTCGTGCAACCCGTGTTGTTCGCGGTGATGGTGTCGCTGGCGCGGGTGTGGCGTTCCTTCGGGGTGATTCCCGACGCGGTGATCGGGCACTCCCAGGGCGAGATCGCCGCCGCCTGCGCGGCCGGCGCGCTGACCCTCCGGGAGGCGGCCAGGATCGTGGCCCTGCGCTCGCAACTGCTGGCCACCGCCGACCAGGACGGCGGGATGGCCGGGATCGTGCTGCCCGAACAGCGGGTCCGGGAAATGCTGGAGCGGGTCGGCCCCGGAGTGGTGATCGCCGGCATCAACGGCCCCTACTCGACCACCATCGCGGGCGAGGCCGCGGCGGTCCGGGAGGTGGTCGCACTCTGCGAGGCCGAGGGCGCCCGCGCCCGGTGGATCCCGGCGAGCGTACCCGGGCACTCGCCCCTGGTGGACCGGTTCGAGGGGCCGCTACGGGACCTCCTGGGCCGGGTCACCTCCGTGTCCTCGCCGGTGGCCTTCCACTCGACGGTCACGGGTGGGCCGCTCGACACGGCGGGACTGGACGGCGCCTACTGGTTCCGCAACATGCGCGAGCCGGTGCAGTTCGAGGCCGCCATGCGCAGCCTCCTCGACACCGAGCACGGCGCGTTCATCGAGATGAGTCCGCACCCGCTGCTCACGATCAACATCCGCGACATGCTCGACAACACCCCCGGCGCCGGCGGGGTGGTGGTGGGCTCGCTGCGCCGCGGCGACGGAGGCCCGGCCCGGTTGTACCGGTCGATGGCCGAGGCGTTCGTGGCGGGCGTTCCGGTGTCGTGGGAGGCGGTGTTCCCGGGCGGCGACGGGCCTGCGGTCGAGTTGCCCACGTACGCCTTCCAACGGGAGCGCTACTGGCTGGACCTGCCCGTGGAGGGTGCCTCCGCGAGCAGCTCGGACCACCCCCTGCTCGACGCCGTGATCGACCTGCCCGACGACGGCGAACGCGGCGGACTGGTGGGCAGCGGGCGGTTGTCCGTGCGTCGCCGGCCGTGGCTGGCCGACCACGTGGTGCACGGCGCGGTACTGGTGCCGGGAACGGCGCTGGTCGAATTGGCGGCGTGGGCGGCGCACAAGGTGGGTTGCGACGTCGTCGACGAACTCACCCTGGAGACACCGCTGGTGTTGTCCCGCACGGCCGAGCGGGAGATCCGCGTGGTGATCGACGGCAAGCGCATGCTCGCCGTGCACTCCAAGGGCCCGGGCGAGCCCGAGTGGACACGCAACGCCGTCGGGTCCGTCGGAGGCGACACCGGAGCCGGCCGGCGCGAGCCCGACCTCGCGGCGTGGCCGCCGCCGGGCGCGGTCGAGGTGTCCGTCGAGGACGCGTACGCCGGATCGGCCGCGCTCGGGTTCGACCACGGGCCGCTGTACCGCGGCCTGAAGCGGGTCTGGCGCAGCGGTGAAGTCCTCTTCGCCGAAGTCGAGTTGCCCGCAGCCGACGGTGCGGACCCGGGCCGGTTCCGGATCCACCCGGCGCTGCTGCACGCCGCGCTGCTGCCGATCGGCCCGGGGGACGGCGACGAGGGCCGGCTGCCGCATCGCTGGACGGGCATCCGGCTGACCTCCGCCGCGCCCACCATGCTGCGCGTACGGCTGGCACCCACCGGCGAGGGCGCCCGGTCCGTGGCCGTCGCGGACCGCCACGGAGCCCCCGTCGGCGGTGTCGAGTCGCTGACGCTGCGACCCGTCGACGTCGCGGAACTGACCGAACTGGGCTTCGACCGAAGCGACTCGCTGTTCCGGGTGGACTGGGTCCCGCTCACGGCCCCGTCCGGGCCGGCCGCGGGCCGGTTCGCCGTGGCGGGGCCGCCCGACGAACTCACCGCGTCCCTTGGGGCGCGCGGGTCCCTCGTCGCCGACCTCGACGAACTCGCCGCCTCCGAAGGACCGATTCCCCCGATCGTGGTGACCACCGTCGAGCGTACCGACGCGGGCGTCGGCAACACCCCTGCCCTGGTCGAGAGCAACCTGCACCGAGTGCTGCGGTGGACCCAACGCTGGCTCGCCGAGGACCGGTTCGCCGACTCGCGTTTGGTCATCGTGACGCGGGATGCGCTCGCCGACGGCCCGGCCGACCACACCGACCCCGTCGCGGCCGCGATCTGGGGATTCGTACGCACCGCGCAGACCGAGAACCCGGGCCGCTTCACACTCGTGGACACGGACGACCGCCCCGACTCGTGGGCGCGCGTGCCGGCGGTGGCCGAGACCGGGGAAGCCCAGCTCAGGATCCGGGCGGGCGTGGTGACCACCCCGCAACTGGTCCACGTGCCGGCCCTTTCCGCCGAGCACCGGGCCCGCGGCCTGGGCTCCGGGACGGTGCTGATCACGGGCGGGGTCGGCGGCCTGGGCGCGACGTTGGCCCGGCACCTCGTGCAGCGGCACGGGGTGCGCCGGTTGTTGCTGGCCGGCAGGCGCGGGCCGACGGCTCCGGCCGCCGCCGCACTGCGGCAGGAGTTGATCGAGGCGGGAGCCGAGGTCGAGATCGTCGCCTGCGACGTCACGAGCCGCGAATCCGTCGCGGCGCTGATCGCCGGCGTGCCGGCGGAGCACCCGTTGACGGCGGTGATCCACTGCGCGGCCGTGCTGGCCGACGGGGTCGTCGAATCGCTGACCGAGGAGCGGGTGGACACGGTCCTCGCGCCGAAGGTGCGCGGCGCCTGGTATCTGCACGAACTGACCAGGCACCTGGACCTGTCCGCGTTCGTGTTGTTCTCCTCGATCGCGGGCGTGCTCGGTACGGCGGGGCAGGCCAACTACGCGGCGGCGAACGCGTTCCTGAACGGCCTGGCCGAGGCCCGTCGGGCCCAGGGGCTCGCGGCCGGCTCGCTGTGCTGGGGCTACTGGGCGCAACGCACCGAGGCGGGAGCGGACATCGGCGAGTCGGACATCGCGCGCCTGCGCCGACAGGGGGTGCGGCCGATGGCCACACACGAGGGACTGGCGCTGTTCGACGCGGCGATCGCGCGGGACGAGCCGGTGCTGGTGCCGGTGCGGTTGGGCCTGCCGGCGCCGGGCGCGCCGAGTGCCGGGCAGGTGTTGTCGCCGCTCCTGCGCGCGCTGGTCGCGGAGCCCGCCGGTCCCGGTGGTTCGAGCCCTGTCGCTGCGGAGACCGCCGACATCGCACTCGCGCAGCGGATCGCCTCGCTGCCCGCGGCCGACGCGCAGGCGCTGCTGCTCGACGCCGTGCGCACGCAGACCGCGAGTGTGCTCGGCCTTGCCGACGCCGCGCGGGTCGGCCCCGCCTCGGCGTTCAAGGACCTCGGGGTCGACTCGCTCATGGCGCTGGAGTTGCGGAACAGGCTGACGGCGGTGACCGGGCTGAAGTTGTCCGCCACGCTCGCGTTCGACTACCCGAACCCGGCCGCCCTCGCGGGATTCCTGTACGCGGGCATCAACCCCGACTCCGTCGCCGACCCGTTGTCCCCGACCGATCGCCTGACCCAGGAAATCGAGGGATTGGGGGCCCGGCTGGAGGACGCGTTCCGCGACCTCGCCGCGGCGGACAAGGCCACCATCACCACGCTGCTCGGCGAACTGCAGGGCCGCGCACGGGCCCTGGCCGGCGACGGAGCGCCGATCGGGATCGCCGACCGGATCAGTGCGGCATCGGCCGGCGAACTGCTTTCGCTGCTGGACAAAGAGCTCGGCTAGGGGAGAGCGATGACAAACGACAACAACGCCGATGTGCTCGACTACCTCAAGCGGACGTCGATCGAACTGCTCGACACCCGTCGGCGTCTGAACGAGCTGACGGAGGCCGCCGCCGAGCCCGTCGCCGTCGTGGGCATCGCCTGCCGCTACCCGGGCGGGGTGAACTCGCCCGAGACGTTGTGGGACCTGGTGCGGGAGGGTCGGGACGCGGTGTCGGACTTCCCCGACGACCGTCACTGGGACCTGGACCGGCTCTACAACCCGGATCCGGACCGGCCGAACACCTGCAACACGCGCGCGGGCGGATTCCTGTACGACGCGGGCGACTTCGACGCGGAGTTCTTCGGGATCAACCCGCGCGAGGCGTTGGCCGCCGACCCGCAGCACCGGTTGTTGCTGGAGTCCGCGTGGGAGTCGCTGGAACGGGCCGGCATCGACCCGCACACCCTGCGCGGCAGCGCCACCGGCGTGTTCGCCGGTCTGGCCTACTTCGGCTACGGCAACCACTTCTCCACCCCCGAGGTCATCTCCGGCTACGGGCAGACCGGTTCGCTGCTGAGCGTGGCGTCCGGGCGGGTGGCGTACGCGCTGGGCCTGGAGGGTCCGGCGATATCCACCGACACCGCGTGCTCGTCGTCCCTGGTGGCGGTGCACCAGGCGGTGCAGTCGCTGCGGCAGGGCGAGTGCGGGCTGGCCCTGGCCGGGGGCGTCACCGTGATGGGGACCACACAGGTGTTCCGGGAGATGGCGCGCCAGCGCGGACTGGCCGTGGACGGCCGATGCAAGGCGTTCGCGGACGCCGCCGACGGCACCGGATTCGCCGAGGGCGTCGGGGTGCTGGTGTTGGAGCGGCTGTCCGACGCGCGACGCAACGGGCGGCGGATCCTGGCGGTGATCCGGGGCTCGGCGATCAACCAGGACGGTGCATCCAACGGGCTGACCGCGCCGAACGGTCCCGCCCAGCAGCGGGTGATCCGAGCCGCGTTGGCGAACGCCCGGGTGCAGGCGGGCGACGTGGACGTGATGGAGGCGCACGGGACCGGCACCACGCTGGGCGATCCGATCGAGGCACAGGCACTGCTGGCCACCTACGGCCGCGACCGCGACCCCGAGAACCCGTTGTGGCTGGGCTCGTTGAAGTCGAACATCAGCCACACGCAGGCGGCGGCGGGCGTCGGCGGCATGATCAAGATGATCATGGCGATGCGGCACGGGCTCATGCCCAGGACACTGCACGTGGATCGGCCGTCGACGCACGTGGACTGGTCGGCCGGGGCGGTGGAACTGCTCACCGAGGCGAGGCCCTGGCCGAGCGCCCCCGGACGACCCCGGCGGGCGGCCGTGTCCGCCTTCGGGGCCAGCGGCACCAATGCGCACGTGATCCTGGAGGAGGCGCCCGAGGAGGTCGCGTCCGAGGAGGGGGCGCCGGAGAGCGCGGATCACCTCGTCGAGGTGATCCCGTGGGTGGTGTCCGCACGCTCCGAGGCGGCGCTGCGGGCCCAGGCGGAGCGGTTGCGCGAGTTCGCGGACGCCGAACCGGACGCGCATGTCCTGGACATCGCCCGGTCGTTGGTGGCGAGCCGGTCACGGTTCGAGCACCGCGCGGTGGTGCTGGGCCGGGACCGGGACGAGTTGCTGAGCGGTCTGACGGCGCTGGGCGAGGGCGCCGATTCCGCGCGATTGGTGCGCGGCGTAGTCGGTGAACTCGGCGGTACGGTCTTCATGTTCCCGGGGCAGGGCTCTCCATGGGCCGGTGTGGCCCGGGAGTTGTACGACACATTCCCGGTCTTCGCACGCAGCCTCGACGAGGTCTGCGCGCGCTTCGACACCCACCTTCCCTTCGCGCTGAAGGCCCTGCTGCTCGCCGAGGCGCCCGAGGAGGCCCGAGCGCAGCGCACCGACGTGGCGCAACCCGCGCTGTTCGCGCTCCAGGTCGCGCTGTACCGGCTGCTGACCGGGTTCTGCGGGGAGCCGAACCACCTGATCGGCCACTCCGTCGGCGAGATCGCCGCCGCGCACGTGTCCGGCGTTCTGGACCTGGACGGCGCGACCAGGCTCGTGGCCGCGCGCGGCCGGCTCATGCAGACGGTCACCGAGCGCGGCGCCATGCTGGCGGTACGCGCCTCGGAGGACGCCGTGGACGCGCTGCTCGACGGATACGACCACCTCGGCATCGCGGCCGTCAACGGCCCGGAATCGGTGGTGGTCTCCGGCGCCCGCGAGCAGGTCGTCGAACTGCGGGACCGGCTGGTCGCCGAGGGCGGTTCGGCCAAACTGCTCGACGTCGACCACGCGTTCCACTCGCCGCTGATGGATCCGATCCTGGACGAGTTCGCCGCGTCGATCGGCGAACTCCCGACGGGACGCCTGGCGATCCCGATCGTCTCGACCAGGACGGGCCGCGAGAGCACGGTGGAGGAACTGACGTCCGTCGCGCACTGGGTACGGCACGTCCGCGAACCCGTTCGTTTCTTCACCGCCGTGGAGAACGCCCGGGCGGCCGGCACGAGCGTCTTCTACGAAATGGGCCCGGGTTCGGCCCTCACGAGCATCGCCAAGGAGGCGTTCGCCGCCGTCGGCGTGACCGACGCGGTGGCCCTGTCGGCGTCGCGGCGCAACCGCGGGCCGGTGTCCACCCTGATCGGCTCGCTGGCCCAACTGCACGTCCGCGGCGGCGCCGTGGACTGGGCGGCCCTGCTCGGCGCCGCACGGCGGCCGGTGGACCTGCCGACGTACGC
This sequence comes from Embleya sp. NPDC055664, assembly GCF_053618075.1. NCBI lineage: Bacteria > Bacillati > Actinomycetota > Actinomycetes > Kitasatosporales > Streptomycetaceae > Embleya > Embleya sp. NPDC055664. The sequence goes on along the minus strand of NZ_JBSHGZ010000013.1, from coordinate 180,584 downwards.
GTTCCAACGGCGGCGCTACTGGCTGGACTTCCGGGCCGGGACCGGCACGGCGGACGTGGCCTCCGCCGGTCTCTCGGCCGCCGAACACCCACTGCTCGGCGCGGTGGTGGAGCACCCCGGTACCGACGAGGTGGTGTTCACCGACCGATGGTCGCTGCGCACCCACGAATGGCTCGCCGACCATGCGGTGTTCGGCGCGGTCGTGGTACCGGCGACCGCGTACCTGGATCTGGCCCTGTGGGTGGGCGACTTCGTCGGATGCACCACGATCGGGGAACTCTCCCTGGAGGTACCCCTGATCGTCCCCGACACGGGCGAGGTGCGAATCCGGGTCGTGGTCGGTGCGGCGGACGAGAGCGGACGCCGCACGCTGGACGTGTACTCCGGCCCCGACGACGACGAGGACCGCGCCGCCGGCGGGTGGACCCGGCACGCGACGGGGAGCCTGGCACCGGGCGGCGCGCGAGCCGAGCACGCGGCCGCGCCGGTCGCGTGGCCGCCGGCCGGGGCGGAACAGGTCGACATCGGTGCCCTGTACGACTCCTTCGCGGACGCGGGCTTCGACTACGGGCCGGTGTTCCGCGGGCTGCGCGAGGTGTGGCGGCTCGGCGACGACCTGTTCGCCACGGCCACGCTGCCGACGGATGACGACGGCTCGGCCGCCGGGTTCGCCCTGCATCCGGCGCTGTTGGATGCCGCGCTGCACGCGGTGGTCGCCGGCGGGGTCGTCGAGATCGGCGCCGACCAGGGCTGGATGCCCTTCTCGTGGTCCGGGGTGGAGCGGTTCGCGCAGTGCGGTTCGACCGTGCGGATCCGCCTCTCGCCGGCCGCCGACCCGGCGGCCGGCGACCGGGCCGTGTCGGTGGCGATCGCCGACGAGCGGGGCCGCCCGGTCGCGCACGTCGGGGCGCTGACGTTCCGACCGGCGAGCGCCGAACACCTGCGCGCGGCGCGCGGCGAGCGGTCGTTGTACGAACTCGCCTGGCGCCCGGTTCGCGCGGTCGAGCCGGCGACACCCCCCGGGCGGTGGGCCGTGCTCGGCTCGCCCACCCGACTCGGCGAACCGGCGGACGAGGACGTCGTGTTCCACGCGAGCCTCGACGAACTCCTCGCGGGGGAGGCGCCGCGACACATCGTGCTGTGCCCGGACGACGTCGCCGCGTCCGAGACCGACCTGTTCGCCGCCGTCGCCGACACGGACACCCGCGTCCTGGAGTGCGTGCAACGGTTCCTCGCCGAGGACACGCTCACCGAATCCACGCTGGTCGTGCTCACCCGGCTGGCCGTGGACACCGGCGGCGGGGAGCGGGTGGACAGCCTGCCCGGCGCGTCCGTCTGGGGCCTGATCCGGTCCGCCCAGACCGAACACCCGGGCAGGTTCCGACTGGTGGACGTCGAGGACGTGGCCGCCGCATGGCCCCGCATCCGCGAAGCGCTCACCCTCGACGAGGAGCAACTGGCCCTGCGCGGCGACGCCTACCTGGTGCCGCGCCTGACCGCCGCCGCCCCCGCGGACAACCGGATCGAGCCGCCCGCGGTCGGCGCGTATCGGCTGGGCATCCCCACCAAGGGCACGTTGGAGAACCTGACCTGGATTCCCTGCCCCGAGGTGGAGGCGCCGCTGACGAGCGGTCAGGTCCGGATCGCCGTGCAGGCCGCCGGCCTCAACTTCCGCGACGTCACGATCGCCCTGGGACTGGTCGAGCGCACCGCCCTGGACGCCGGAATCGGCGGCGAGGGCGCCGGAACCGTCCTGGAGGTGGCCGACGACGTCACCGAACTCGCCCCGGGCGACCGGGTGATGGGCATCTTCTCCGGCGCCTTCGGCCGCATCGCGGTGGCGGACCACCGCCTGCTCATGCCCATCCCCGACGGGTGGACCTACACCGAGGCGGCATCCGTACCGGGCGCCTATCTCACCGCCTACTACGCCCTGTTCCACGTGACCAATCTCGAAAAGGGCCAACGGATCCTGATCCACGCCGCGGCCGGCGGCGTCGGGATGGCCGCCGTACAACTGGCCAAGCACGTCGGCGCCGAGATCTACGGCACCGCGAGTCCGGCCAAGTGGCCCACCCTGCGCGCCCTCGGGCTCGACGACGCGCACCTGGCCTCGTCGCGGAGCCTGGAGTTCGCCGACACCTTCCTGGCCTCCTCCGGAGGTCGCGGCGTGGACGTCGTGCTCAACTCCCTGGCACACGACTTCGTCGACGCCTCACTGCGCCTGCTGCCCGAGGGCGGCAGCTTCGTCGAGATGGGCAAGACCGACATCCGCGATCCGCACCACGTGGCGGCCGGGCAACCGGGCGTCGACTACGCGGCGTTCGACCTCTACGAGGCCGGCCCCGAGGTCATCCACGAGGTGTTCCGCGCGGTCATGGAACTGTTCGCCGACGGGCGCGTGCAGCTGAACCCGATCGCCGTACGCAACATCCGCGACGCGCGCGGGGCGTTTCGTGAGATGAGCCAGGGCCGACACATCGGCAAGATCATCTTCGACATGGGCAGCGGCTTCGGCGGCGGAACCGTCCTGGTCACCGGCGCCACCGGCGGCGTCGGCTCGCTCGTGGCACGCCACCTCGTCGCCGAACACGGCGTACGCAGCCTGGTCTTGGCGAGCCGGCGGGGCCCGGCTGCCGACGGCGCCGCCGAACTCGTCGCGGACCTGGAGGCGGCCGGCGCCCTCGTCCGGGTCACGGCCTGCGACGTCGCGGACCGGGCCGCCGTAGCGGACCTGCTCGCCGAGATGCCGCCCGGATACCCGCTGACCGCCGTCGTGCACGCGGCGGGCGTACTCGCCGACGGCACTCTCGAAGCGCAGACCGCACAGAGCCTGGACCGCGCCCTGCGGGCCAAGGCCGGCGGTGCGATCAACCTGCACGAACTGACGCGCGAACACACCCTGTCCGCGTTCGTGCTCTTCTCCGCGCTCGCCGGCACGCTCGGCACCGGCGGCCAGGCCAACTACGCCGCCGCGAACGGCTTCCTGGACGGCCTCGCGGCGCAGCGCAGGGCGTCCGGCCGGGTCGGCACGTCCCTGTGCTGGGGCTGGTGGGAACAGCGCAGCGGGATGACCGAGAACCTGGACGAGGTCGACCTGCGGCGCATCCGCCGCCTCGGCATCGCCGAGATGCCCGGCGCCGAGGCACTGGGCCTGTTCGACGCCGCGTGCACGATCGACAAGCCCGTCCTGATCCCGGCCCGACTGGACCTCACCGCGCTGCGCAGCCGGGCCGCCGACGACCTCCCGCTGCTCCTGCGCGACCTCGTCACCGCCGGCCGCCCCGCCCGCACCCGCGCGAGCACCGCCGCCGGCGCCGGCTCCCTCGGCCTGCCCGCCCGCCTGGCCGGGCTGTCCGAGAGCGAGGGAGAGGCGGCCGTGCTCGACTGGGTCCGCGACCAGGTCGCCGTCGTCCTCGGACACCCCGCCGGCACGACCGTCGACGCCGACCAGGCGTTCACCCACCTCGGCTTCGACTCGCTCACCTCGGTCGAACTGTGCAACCGCCTGGCCTCCTCGACCGGGCTGCGCCTGGCATCCACCCTCGTCTTCAGCTACCCGACCCCCCGCGAGCTGGGGCAGCACGTCTTCGACCTGCTGCGCCCCGCGGAGCGCACGAGTGCGGACGGGGACGACGACGCGCGGATCCGCGAGGTGCTGCGCGGCATCCCGATCGACCGACTGCGCGACGCGGGCCTGCTGGAGCAGATCCTGGCGTGCGCCGCCGCGCCGTCGCAACCCGACGCCGGATCGCCCGACGCCGACGCCGACGCCGACGCCGACGCGGACGAACTGGCGGCGCTGGACCTGGAAGCACTCGTCGACCTGGCTCTGGCCGAGAAGGGCAAGTGACCATGAACACCTCCGCGAACAACGCCGCGGAACGGCCGGCGGCCGGCGGGGACCGGGTCGCCCAGGCGCTCCGCACCCTCCTGGAGGAGCGCGACCGGCTGCGCCAGGAAAACGACGCGCTCAAGGCCGCCAGGGTCGAACCGATCGCCGTGGTGGCGATGGCCTGCCGCTACCCCGGAGGGGTGTCCTCGCCCGAGCAGCTGTGGGACATGGTCCGCGACGGGGTCGACGCGATCGACGAGTTCCCGGCGGACCGGGGCTGGCGGGACCTGTACGACGAGGACCCCGACACGCTCGGCAGCTCCTACGTACGGCACGGCGGATTCCTCGCCGACGCCGCCGACTTCGATCCGGAGTTCTTCGGGATCAGCCCGCGCGAGGCGTTGGCGATCGACCCGCAGCAGCGCCTGCTGCTACAGACCTCGTGGGAGGTCCTGGAGCGGGCCGGCATCGTGCCCGCCGACGTGCGCGGCAGCGACATCGGCGTATTCACCGGGGTGGCCTCGTCCGAGTACGGACTGCGCTTCCTGGAGGGCAGCGCGGGCGAGCTGGAGGGCTACCTGCTGCACGGAAGCGCGCTGAGCGTGGCGTCCGGCCGGGTGGCGTACGAACTGGGGCTGACCGGGGCGGCGGTGTCCGTGGACACGGCGTGCTCGTCGTCGCTGGTGGCCCTGCACCTGGCCATCCAGTCGTTGCGCTCGGGGGAGTGCTCGCTGGCGCTGGCGGGCGGGGTGTCGGTGATGGCCACGCCCGCGATCTTCGTGGAGTTCTCCCGGCAGCGCGGCCTGTCGGCAGACGGCCGGTGCAAGTCGTTCGCGGACACCGCCGACGGGACCGGCTGGGCGGAGGGCGCGGGTGTCCTGCTCCTGGAGCGGTTGTCCGACGCCCGCCGCAACGGCCACCCGGTGCTCGCCGTCGTGCGCGGCTCCGCGGTCAACCAGGACGGGGCCAGCAACGGGCTGACCGCGCCCAACGGCCGCGCCCAGGAGCGGGTGATCCGGCAGGCGCTGGCCAACGCCGGGGTGGAGGCCGCCGACGTGGACGCGGTCGAGGCACACGGCACGGGCACCGTGCTGGGGGACCCGATCGAGGCGGGCGCGCTGTTCGCGACGTACGGGCGGGACCGGGCCGAGGGCCGGCCGCTGCGCCTCGGCTCGATGAAGTCCAACATCGGGCACGCGCAGGCCGCCGCCGGGGTGGCCGGGGTGATCAAGATGGTGATGGCCCTGCGGCACGGCTACCTGCCCAGGACGCTGCACGTGGACACCCCCTCACGGCACGTCGACTGGTCCTCCGGCGCGATCGAACTGCTGGCGGAGGGGCGCGAATGGCCCCGGGCGGGCGGCCCCCGGCGGGCCGCGGTGTCGTCGTTCGGCGTCAGCGGGACCAACGCGCACGTGATCCTGGAGGAGGTACCGGAGCCGGAGGACGAGCGGCCCGGCCCGGCCGCGGGCGTCGTCGGCGGGTTGGTGCCGTGGGTGTTGTCGGGCAAGAGCGCCGCGGCCGTGGAGCGACAGGCGGGCCGACTGCACGAGTTCGTCGCCGCCGACCCGGACGCGGACGTCGCCGATCTCGGCTGGTCGCTGGTGTCGAGCCGGTCGCGGTTCGACCATCGTGCGGTCGTCCTGGGCCACGACCGGGACGAACTGCTCGCCGCGCTCGCGGCGTTGCGCGACGGTACCGAGTCGGCCGAGGTGGTGCGCGGTGTCGCCGGGAACCTCGGCGGGGTCGTCTTCATGTTCCCCGGGCAGGGATCCCAGTGGGTCGGCATGGGTCGGCAACTCTACGACGCCTTCCCGGTGTTCGCGCGCACCCTCGACGAGTGTGGGGCGGCGCTGGCCGAGTGGACCGACTGGTCGCTGCTCGACGTGGTGCGCGGCGCGCCCGGGGCGCCGACGCTGGACCGGGTGGACGTGGTCCAGCCGACGCTGTTCTCGGTGATGGTGTCCATGGCGGCGCTGTGGCGGTCCTGGGGCGTGGAGCCGGCCGCGGTGGTCGGGCACAGTCAGGGTGAGATCGCCGCCGCCCACGTGTGCGGCGCGCTGTCGTTGCGCGACGCCGCCAAGGTGGTGGCACTGCGCAGCAAGGCCCTGGTGGACCTGATCGGTCACGGCGGGATGGCCTCGGTGGCGGAATCCGCGGATCTCGTCGCGGCCCGGCTGACCCCGTGGCAGGACCGGGTGAGCATCGCCGTAGTCAACGGACCCCGCTCGGTGGTGGTTTCCGGGGAACCGGACGCGCTCGACGAATTCGTCGAGAAGATGAAGGCGGAAGGCGCCCAGGCGCGGCGGATATCGGTCGACTACGCCTCGCATTCCCACCAGGTGACCCGAGTCCGCGAACAGGTGATCGCACCCCTCGCCGATCTGGAGCCGATAACCTCGACACTGCCCTTCTACTCGACGCTGTACGGCGAGACGATCGACACCGCGAAACTGAACGGCGAATACTGGTACACCAATCTTCGGGAGAAGGTTCGCTTCGAATCCTCGATCCGGCGATCGGTCGACGACGGATTCCGGACCTTCATCGAGATGAGCCCGCACCCCGTATTGACCGTCCCCGTCCAGGAGATCGTCGAGGACGTGGACGACGCGGTGGTCCTGTCCTCGTCCCGCCGAGACCGGGGCGAGGCGGAGGCTGTGCTCGGCTCGCTGGCCCACCTCCACACCCGCGGCGGCACGGTGGACTGGGACGCCCTGTTCGGCGCGCGCCGCCGGGTCGACCTGCCCACGTACGCCTTCCAGCGGCAGCGCTACTGGCTCAACTCCGCGCACACCGCGCCGACGGCGGAGCTGCCCGCGACCGAGGCCCCCTCGGACGAGGAGCAGGCCGTCGCGCTCGCGGACGTGCTGCCCACTCTGTCCGCCGACGAAGCGGCGGCATTCGTCCTGGACCACGTCCTGACCAGGGTCGCCGTGGTGCTCGGGCACGCCTCGGGTACGACGGTCGACCCGGACCGGGAGTTCAGGGAGCTCGGCTTCGACTCGCTGCTCTCGGTGGAACTGAGCAAACGCCTCGCCGCGACGACCGGCCTCAAACTCAGGGCCAACCTGGCGCTGCGGCACCCGTCGCCGCGACAGGTCGCGGCGCACATCCTGTCGTCGATGGGCGGGCGCGCGGCGTAGCGTCGCCACCGTGAAAGGGTACGCGCGGCGTGGCGACGCCACGCCGCGAAGCGGGCGCGGGTCCGGCGTACTCCTGCTGTCACGGACGGGATCTCGCCCGCCGGGGGTGTCCCGCCGGCGGGACACCGCGGATTCGACGCGGCCCGGCCCGTTCCGGCACCCGTTGTCTTGACCGGCCGATCACACCTCCGTGAAGGTGGAGGTGATCTGCGAATTCATTCAGGTTCCTGGCCTGTTTGCCGAGGGGATGATCCCTGTGCGTTCGTTCGGTGCGTCGTCGGCGCATAAAGGATTGTGGCTGGCCCAGAAAATGTCTCCGGACATGCTCAACCATGCGCTGAGCATGTGGGACGTGGACGGTGAAATCGATACGGCGGTCATGGAATCCGCATTCCGGCACGTGCTGGCGGAAGCGGAAGTGCTGCGGATCGATTTCGTCGACGACGGCGAGGGCAATCTGCTCCTGGTGCCCCGGGAATCGACCGACTGGCAGCCGTTCTTCCTGGACGTCGGCGCCGAGCCGGATCCCGAGCAGGCCGCGCGCGAGGCGCTGGCCGACATGATGAAGCAGCCGTTCGACCTGGAGCGCGATCTGCTGCTCCGGCTCGGCGTGGTCCGGCTCGGGCCCGCCCGCTCCCTCGTGGTGATCGCCTACCACCACCTCGTCTCGGACGGGTACGGCGCGGGCGGCCTGCTCTCGCGGCGCCTCGCCGAGGTGTACACCGCGCTGGCCCGGGGCACGGCCGTACCGGAGCCGGAACACCCGTGGGATGTCGAGTCGTTCGCCGCCGACGCCGCGCGATACCAGGAGTCCCCGAAGTTCGCCGAGGACACCGGGTTCTGGCGCGACTACCTCGCCGAGGCGCCGGCGCCCGCGCAGGTGCCGCGCGTGCCGCTGTCCGACGCGGCGCGGGCCGCGCTCGCCGAGCCGATGAGCCGGGTGGACCGCTGGGCGCAGTTGGCCGACTCCATCGGCATGGTCAGTCGAACGCTGACCGTGCCGCGCGCCGAGGCCGACGGGTGGATCGCCGCCGCCGAGTCCATGGGCGTGTGGATGTCGTCGCTGCTGACCGCGGCCTCGGCGGTGTACTTCCGACACCGGTGCGACCGACCGGAGTTCCTGCTCTCGCTGGCCGTGGCCAATCGGACCGGCGACGCGAGCCGCACACCCGGCCTGGCGGTGAACGTGGTGCCGATGCGGGTGAAGGTGCCGCTGGGCGCGACTTTCGCCGACATCGCCGACGCGGTCGTGGACGAGACCTACGAGATCTTCGGGCAAACCGCCTGCCACTACTCGGAGATCCAGCGTGCGAGCGGCACCGTCCTGAGCGGACGCGGCAGTTTCGGCGCGGTCTTGAACATCGTCGAATTCGCGGAGCAACTGCACTTCGCCGACCACTCGGCGCGCTACCTCGGCGGAACGAACGGGGTCTTCGACGAGCTGTCCATCGGCGTCTACACCGACGGCAGCGCCGACAGCGACCTGTTCGTGCGCCTCGACGCCCCCGCCGGCCTGTACACCGGCGCCGAACTGCGCTTCATCGGCGCCGAGTTGATCGAATACATCCATGCGGTGACGGCCGATCCACAGCTGCGCGTCGGCGCGCTGGACGTGCTCGGCGGCGACACACGCGACCGGGTGCTGACCGCGCCGAACGACACGACCGTGCCCCTGCCGGGGTCCACGGTCCCGGAACTGTTCGCCCGCCGGGTGGCGCAGGCCCCCGACGACGTCGCGGTGCAGTTCGGCGAATCGGCGCTCACGTACCGCGAGTTGCACGCACGATCCGGCCGCCTGGCCGAGACGCTGCGCGGGCGGGGCGTCGGTCCGGAGACGGTCGTGGCGGTGGCGCTGCCCCGGTCGGTGGACCTGGCCGTCGCGCTGCTCGGGGTGGTGAAGGCGGGCGGAGCGTACCTCCCGATCGACCCCACGTCCCGGGCGGAGCGCATCGTGCCGGTGGTGCGCGACTCCTCGGTGCGGGTGCTGCTCACCGACGCGGCGACCGCCGAGGGGGCAGCCGTCGCCCGGGACGTCGCGGTGATCCTGTTCGACGACGTGCGCCCGGAGACCGCCGTCGACACCGGCGACGACGCGCCGAAGACGCCCGTCCCGTCGCAACCGGACAACCTGTTGGCCGTGATGTACGGTTCCGGACCGGACGGCAAGGCCGCCGGTGTCGCGGTGACGCACCGAAACATGGAGCGCCTGGTCCTGGACCGCCGGTGGCACGAGGGCGGCCGAGGCACCGTGCTGTGGCACTCGCCGATCACCGCCGACGCGCTCGCCCTGGAACTGTGGGTGCCGCTGTTGAACGGCGGCCGCGTGCTGGTGGCCGGGCCGGCGGAGTCGGCGGTGGACGCGCTAGCCGCGTCGACGTCGATCACGGCGGCGTGGTTGTCCGCCGGCCTCTTCTCGGCGATCGCGGCGCAACACCCCGAACGCCTGGCCGGGTTGCGCGAGGTGTGGACCGGCGGCGACCGGGTGTCCTCGGCCGCGCTGCGCCGGGTACGCGAGGCCTGCCCCGATCTGACGATCGTGCATGGCCACGGTCCGACGGAGGCGACCGTACTCGCCGCGTGCGACCGCTCGGTCGACGACGGGGCGGCACACCACGCGGGCTCGATCGGCGGCCCGATGGACAACACCGCCGTGTACGTCCTGGGCCCCGGCCTGGCGCCGGTCCCCGTCGGGGTGACCGGTGAGCTGTACGTGGCCGGCCCCGGTGTGACGCGCGGCCGTCCCGGGCGTCCCGGGCAGACCGCGGAGCGCTTCGTGCCCTGCCCGTTCGACCCGGCCGGCGGTCGGATGTACCGGACCGGGGACCTGGTGCGGTGGGGAAGCGACGGCGGGCTGGAGTACGTCGGCGCGGCCGATGCCCGGTTCGACGTGCGCGATGTCCGGGTCGAGCCGGCCGAGGCCGAGGAGGTGCTGTCCGAACACCCCGGCGTGGCACAGGCGGTGGTGGTCGGCCGGGCGGACGAGTCGGGGCAGCCGCGTCTGGTGGCCTATGTGGTCCCGGTCGGCGGTGCAGGAGAGGGTGCCACGAACTCCGCAGTGCTCTCCGGCACTTCGGGCTCCTCGGACACCTCGGAGGCCGGCTCTTCGGGCCCGTCGGGCGAGGAACTGCGCCGGTTCGCCGCCGAGCGGCTGGCGGAGTCCGTGGTGCCGTCGGCCTTCGTGCTCCTCGAACGCCTGCCGCTGACCGCGGGCGGTCGGGTGGACCGGGCGTCCCTGCCGAAGCCCGAGTTCGACGGCGGCTCCCACCGGGGCCCGCGCAACCGGACCGAGCGGGTCCTGGCCGCGCTGTTCGCCGACGTGCTCGAACTGGACCGCGTGGGTATCGACCAGGACTTCTTCGACCTCGGTGGGAACTCGCTGCGGGCGATCCGGCTGGTCGGCCTGATCCGGGCGGAGCTGAACCTCGAGGTGTCCATCCGCACACTGTTCGCGGCGCGCACCATCATCGGCCTGTCGGACATGTGGGGAGACCTCACCCGGTCGAGCCGGCCGGCTCTGCGCAGGCGGACGAAGGATGGCAAGGCCCTCTGAGAGGAATCCCGACAATGACGAGTCCGGTGGAAGAGCGGTGGCTCCGCCGCTTTCGTGACGACGACGGGTGCGGAACCAAGCTCGTCTGCTTCCCCCACGCCGGCGGCTGGTCCAACGCGTACCGCACCTGGGCACGGGGGCTGCCTTCGGATGTCGGCCTGCTCGCCATCCGGTATCCGGGCCGCGAGGACCGGATCGGCGATCCGTTCCCGTCCGGGTTGGAGGCCCTCGCCGACGACATCGTCGATGCCCTCGTCGGATTGACGCGGTATCGGCTGGTGTTGTTCGGCCACAGCATGGGGGCCTCGGTGGCGCACGAAGTGGCACTGCGCCTGCACAAGCGCGGGTGCCCGCCGGCCGCGTTGTGCGTGTCGGGCAGACGTCCGTCGCACGCGCTGGAAGGCCTGCGGCGCCACTTCGGCACGGACGAGGAGATCATCGCGGACGTGGTGCGCTTCGACGAGAGCCGTGCCCCGGTGTTCGCGGATCCCGACCTGCGGGAGATCCTGCTCCCCGCCGTCCGCGCGGACTACCGGATGGTGGACGACTATCCCGCCGGCGACCGGCCTCCGCTCGACTGTCCGGTGTACGGCTACACGGGCGACCACGATTCCGAGGTGAGCCCGGAACTGATGCGCCGCTGGGCGGATACGACGAACGCCGGATTTCGGATCCGGGTCTTTCCCGGCGGGCACTTCTACCTCAGGGCCGAGGAGGACATGCTGCTGGCGGATCTGCGGGATGTATTGGATCGGGTCAAGCGCGGCGTGGGGGCCGGCTCGTGACCGGGTGGGCGCCATCCGGGCACTACGACCGACTCGGCGAGGTGTCGATCCGGATACCGTGACCCGGGCGAGGCGTTCGGCTCGCGATGACGTACGGGTGTCGCCCAGGCCCCGTGACCTGCCCGGATACCCGTCCGGGCCCAGCCGGCGTGGCGCCGATGGCGCCATCCGGGTCACAGCGACTTGTGTTGGCGCAATAGTTGCGCCATGATGACGTCATGGATGTGAGCCCGTTCGTAGACAGGTTCGGGCGCGAGTTTGCCGCGCTCGCCCGGACCGACAGTGGGGACGCGGTCGTGCCGGAGGCACGACTGCTCGAGCCCGTGATCCGACGCATGTTGTTCGACGCACTGGCCGCCGCCGCGGACGAGATCAATCGCGACTTCGCCCCGGGCGCGGTCGAGCTTCGGCTCCGCGAGGGCGAACCGTACTTCGCCGTGCTGCCACGTGCGCCGGAGAGTGCGCCCGAGGCCGGTGCGGACGGTGCCACGGCACGCGTCGACGTGCGCGTTTCCCGGCACCTGAAGGAGTCCGTCGAGCAGGCCGCCGGCCGCGAAGGGCATTCGGTGCAGGACTGGTTGGAGCAGGTCCTCTCCGCCGCGGTGCGGCACGAGCACATACCCGGCGCCGCGAACCGGCGCGGCAAACGGGCCCGGCAGCGCTACACCGCCTGGGCGCGCTGAGCCGACCGGGCCGACACCCTGGCCGTCCCACCACGGGGGACACCCGCGACACCCGCCGGAAATGACGAGGAAGGAAAACCATGCCTGTTTTCGAGACCCCCAAGCCGATCTCCGTCGAGTTCGAACTCGGTGTCGGTGACGTGGAGATCACCGCCGAGGATCGCACCGACACCGTCGTCGAGGTACGGCCGACCGACGAGAAGGACGCCTCGGACGTCAAGGCGGCCGACCAGATCCGCGTCGAATACAGCAACGGCGTACTGCTGATCAAGGGGCCCAAGCACGGGGTGCCCGTGGTGGTGGACTTCTCTCGGAAGTCCCGCTCGGTGGACGTGTCGATCGTGCTGCCCACGGGCTCGCGTGTGCGTGGCGAGGCGGCGATGGCGGACCTGCGCGGCTCCGGACGCCTCGGGGATTGCACATACAAGACGTCCACCGCGGACATTCGCCTCGAGCACGTCGGCCGGTTGAACCTGCGCACGGCGGGTCACATCGGCGTGGGCCGGGTCGACGGTGACGCCGAGGTCGCCACCGCCACCGGGCGGATCCGACTGACGGAGGTCGACGGCGCGATCGACGCCAAGAACTCCAACGGCGACATCGAGATCGGCCGGGTGACCGGCGACGTGCGCGCGCGCACCTCCAACGGTGACATCACCATCGGCCACGCCTCGGGGGGCACGACCGAGGCCAAGACCGCCAACGGCAACATCCGGGTCACGGAGGTCACCCGCGGCTCGCTCGTGCTCAAGACCGGGTCCGGCGACCTGGAGATCGGCATCGGTGGGGACAGCCCGGCGAAGCTGGACCTGAACACCGGATACGGACGCGTGAACAACACCCTGGAGGAGGTCGCCAAGTCGCTCGGGGAGGGGATCGAGGTGCGGGCGCACACCTCCTACGGGGACATCACGATCCACCGGGCCTGACGGGCGCACCGTACGGCCGGGCTCGGGCCGTCGTGCCCGGGCACGACGGCCGGCGTGGCCCGGCGCGACCGGCCGGCGACCGTACGGCCGGCCACCGCACCGGGCGGCCCGCCGCGCACGGGGCGGCTACTGCACCCAGCCGTTGAACTGCTGCTTGCCGCGATGGGACCGCTTGCTGTTGGACAGCGCCGCGGCGGAGGCGCGGACCATCCACGTGTTGACCGAGACGCCCTGTCGGCTCGCCGCCTTCTCGATCTCGTCCTTCATCTCCTGCGGCGGCCGGAAGTTGATCCGGGCCGTGGCGCCACCCCTGGTGCCACCGAACTCGCCGGTCGACCAGTCGCTCACCGGGTCGTCGGTCTCCTCCGGGGCGTCTCGGGCGGGGCCGTCATCGCCCGAGGGCGGGGTCACCACGAAGCTGGGATCCATCCCGCGCAGGCGCAGGTCCACCGAGCCGGGTGCCAGGTCCCGGGTGATCTCGTCGGCCGCCGCCGACAGAACCTTGAGCAACGTGAGCCGGACGGCCGACTCCAGCGGGGCGACGAGCCGCTCGGCCACCGCGCGGGTCTCGGCATCTCCGGCCGCGGAGGCTGCGACCAGCTCGTCGCGCAGCGCCTCGACATACTCCCGTAGTTCCATGGGCCCCATCATGGCACAGCGATTGCGCCGCACGGCGCCTACCTGGCCCGATACCGGGGCGCGAGCCCTTTGCCCAGGTGGAGGCGCGGTGGTCGGCACGGCCGACGGCACCGCCCGGACCGCCGCGCCCGGCGCGATCCGGTCGACCTGTCGCCACGGTTGGCGCCATCACCGCGCCATCGGAGGTACGGGCGGGAGCGGCGCGGGACGGGCGCCGCCGCGTCGCGCCACCCGTCCCGATGCTCGCCTCAGCGTGTGCCGGAAGGCGTGTCCGACGGCGTGTCCGCGGGCGTCGGGCAGAACTCGCCGTTCACGATGGGCAGGATGGTCTCCGCCGCCCAACTGCCGTTGTAGTTGAACGCGAGCTGATGCCGGCCGTCCTCGGTCAGCGCGACCATGGTGATCGACCCCGGCGCGCCGCCGTCGTGGTACCACAGCGTGACGCCGCAGCCCAGCGTGAACCGCTCGATGCCGAGGCCGTAGGACGCGCCCGGAAAATCGGGGTTGTCGACGGTCGTCTTCAGCTCCGCCAACTGCCGTGGCGGCAACAACCTTCCGCGGATCAGGGCCGCGTAGAACCGGTTCAGATCGTCCGCGTCGGAGATCATGTCGCCGTTGCCCCAGGTCTGGGATCCGTTCGTCTCGGTGACGTCGTCGATGCGATCCGGCTGCGCCGCGAAGAGCTTGGCGTAGCCGCGGCTGCTCGGCCGGGGCAGGCGGACCCGGTTGCCCGGGTTGGACGTCGCCCCGAGCCCGAGGGGTTCGATGATGCGATCGTGCACCTCGTCCTCGTACCGCCTGCCGGCGACGCGCTCCACGATCAGCGCGGCCAGGACGTCGTTGGTGTTGGAGAACGAGTGCCGGACACCGGGCCCGAACGGCGCCTGGTGGGAGAGCGCCACGCGTACGCGCATCTCGGGGGTCAGCGTGTCGTACCGGTGCCGCAGGAAGCCGTCGCCCGCGAGATAGGTGGCTCCGTACTCCGGGTCGAGGGCGTAATCGAACAGCCCGCTGGTGTGGTTGAGCAACTGCCGTACGGTGATTGCCCGTCCGTCGTTGCCGTTGCCCCGGACGACGCCGGGCAGATGGCGCTCGACGGTGTCGTCGAGGCCCAGCCGCCCCTCCGCCTCCAGCTGGAGCAGCACGGTCGCCACGAACGTGTCGGTGACGTTGCCGACCCGGAACCGATCGTCCCGGCCGCGCGGCGCACCCGTCCTCAGGTCGCCCACTCCCGATGCCGCCCGCCAGACTCCTCGGCCGTCGCGCGCCTGGGCGGTGACCCCGGGAACCCCGGCCCGTACGGCGGCCTCGATCGCCCGCCGCGTCTCCTGATGCCGACCCCCGGATCGGTCCGCCTCGTCCGCCGAAGCCCGCGCGGATCCGGTGAACACGGTGGCCACCATCGCCATCACCGCCAACCCGACCACGCCGCCCCGCGCCCTCTTCCACGCCACCACGCCGTACCCCCGAATGTCGTCCACACTTGCCCGTCGGCCGCACCCAGTGCCGCTCCCGAGCACCCGTCGGCGGCAGCGTAGATCACCCCCGAGCCGCATGGGGCTTTCCCGTGCCAAGACGACACCCGATGACGAAACGACCGGCCGACACCGCGTCGGACACCCGGAATCGCCGGCTCGAACCCCCCCGCCGCACCGGGCCCGTGTCCAGCCGCCGGGACACCCCGGCCGCGGCCCGCGGCCCGCGGCGGGCGACGGCGCCGGCCCGCCCCGGCCGGCAGGAGTTGCAGCGAGTGGCGGATGAGCGTCTCCTGGACATGAGGCGACAGCGCGTTTTGTGTGCTTTGGGAGAAGATCTGATGACTCATCAGGACATCGAAGCAACCGCCGAACCGGCCGTCCTCGCACAGTACATCGCGGATCTGCCCGTGCCGGACTTGATGCCGGGCTCGATGGAGAGCGTTCGCGAGGACGAATTCGAGGGCCACTGGATCGTGGTCAGGACCAGTTACGAGATCACCGTGGACGACCGGCCGGTCACCGCCCACCTGATGGTGTCGAACAACGGGGAGGTGCACTGCCACGCGCTGCCGGCGTACCAATTCCTGTCCGCCGTCGACACGGTGAAGGCCCTCATCCAGTACTTCCCGGACGAATTCCCGCCCGGCGGCGGAGGCGCGCCCGAGGGGCCCGAGGGGCACGAGGGGCAGGACCATGAGCACCACCACCACGAGCACGGCCACGGGCCGGATCACCCCAGAGGTGGCTGAGATGGCGATCGTACGCAGAAACGTCATCACCGATCTGTCCGCCCGCGACGCGTACATCCGCGGCGTCAACCTCCTCAAACAGGAGAACACGACGCTGCAGACGACCGCGTTCGGGATCCCCGGCCCCGCCGCGCCGGTCCGTACATACGACCTCTTCGTGATCTGGCACCACCGGGCCATGACCACCCCCGTGCCGCCGACCGGGGACTGGATGGTCCGCAACGGCGCCCATCGCGGGCCGGTGTTCCTGCCGTGGCACCGCGTCATGCTGGCCTACCTGGAGGCCAACCTGCAGCGGGTCCTGAACGACCCCGGCTTCGCCCTCCCGTACTGGGACTGGTCCATCGACGGCTCCCTGCCCGGCCCGGCGAGCCAACCGATCTGGACGGAGAAGTGGATGGGCGGTCCGGGCAGTCCGATCTCCACGGGGCCGTTCGTCTTCAAGGCCGCCGACCCGAAGAGTTTCCGGGTCCGCGTGGAAACCGACAGCTCCCTTCGACTCGTCCAGGCGAACCGGGGCCTGCGCCGGGGCCTGGGAAAGCTTCCCCCGCAGGGCACCGCCTCGTCGACCACCCTCCCGACCGCCCTCGACGTGGGCGCCGCCTTCAACACGCTGCCCATGCTCGGCGGCGATCCCGACCTCGCCACCTACGACTTCGCCCCCTGGGACGCCGGGTCGAAGGGATTCCGCAACCGGCTCGAAGGATTCATCGGAACCGGACTGCACAACCAGGTACACCGCTGGGTGGGCGGCGACATGGGCCCGGCTTCGTCCCCGAACGACCCGATCTTCTACCTGCACCACTGCAACGTGGACCGGCTCTGGGAAGGCTGGATGCACCACCACGGCCGCTCCTACGCCCCACCCATGACAGCCTCCGCCGACCTCCTCGGCCACCGCATCGACGACCCGATCGTCACCCCCCTGGGCCCGAACGCCCCGGGCGGCACCCCGCGCCTGACCCTCGACTTCACCGCCAAGTACACCTACGACCTCGTCCCGTAGGCCCCGACGCCGCCCGACATCACACGGGCGGCCTGAGCCGGCGTCCCGCCGCCCATGACCAGCAGTCCGGCCGCAACGGCCACCGACGCCCACACGATGCGCTTTTTCGCCATGAGAATTCCCCGTTCTCGCAAGAGTCGGACGGTCGGGGACCCGAGGTCCGAGTCGGATCCGTTCCGGGACCCTGAGCCGAAGCCGGACCCGGCCACCTCCCCGATCGTCGAACGCAGGGTGGAACCGGCCCTCAACTTTGGCGGTAGCCCGGCGGTCCGGGGGCGGCGCCCGCCCGGGCCGCGGCGGTGCTCGGCGCGTACCGGCCCGAAGGGTTGGTGCGGCGTGGGGGTATTGCGGTCGGGCGGGGCGGGCAGGCACTGGGGATCGAGGGTGTCGGCGAGGTGGGAGGCCGGGGACGATGGCCGAGTTGTTGCTCGGGCCCGTGTTGCGGCACGTGGATTGCACGAGTGCCACGGTGTGGGTGGAGACCGACTCACCCTGTGTGGTGACCGTGGCGTGCGAGGACGGCGTGGCCAGTGCGGCCACGTGGACGGTGTTCGGCCACCACTACGTGCTGGTGGTGGTCGAGGGACTGACGCCGGGGCGATCGCGGGAATACCGGGTGTTGCTGGACGAGCGGACGTGCTGGCCGGACGAGCGCTCGAATTATCCGCCGAGCGTGCTGCGCACCCCCTCGGCCGACGACGAGGAGCGCGACCTGAACCTCGTGTTCGGGTCCTGCCGCTGGTCGAGCCCGCCCAGCACCGAGGCCGGCGAGGAGCGCCGGCTCGATCCGGACGCGCTGGACACGCTCGCCCGCCGGCTGATGCGCTCGCCCGACGAACCGCTGCCGGACGCGCTGCTGCTGCTCGGCGATCAGGTGTACGCGGACGAGACCTCGCGCGCGATGCAGAACCGGCTGGCCCGGCGGCGCGACCTGGACGAACCCCCGGGCGGCCAGATCGCCGACTTCGAGGAGTACACGCTGCTCTATCACGAGTCGTGGTCCGATCCGCAGATCCGTTGGCTGCTGTCGACCGTGCCCAGCGCGATGATCTTCGACGACCACGACGTGATCGACGACTGGAACACCTCGCACGCGTGGCGCGTCGACATGGCCGCGACCGACTGGTGGTCCGAGCGGATCGCGGGCGCGCTCGCGTCGTACTGGATCTACCAGCACGTCGGCAACCTCGATCCGGCCGCGCTGGCGCGCAACGAGGTGCTCGCGGCGGTCCGCGCGGCGGCGCCGGGCGAGGATGTGGGGCCGCTGCTGCACGAGTTCGCGCTGCGCGCCGACGCGGAGGCCGAGGGCAAGACGAGCACGCGGTGGAGCTTCCGGCGCGACTTCGGTCGGACCCGGCTGCTGATGATCGACTCGCGCGCCGGCCGGGTGCTGACCACCGACCGACGGGCGATGATCGGCGCGGACGAGTTGGCCTGGATCACCGAGCAGGCGGACGAGGGCGGGTACGACCACCTGCTGATCGGCACGTCGCTGCCGTGGCTGCTGCCGTCGGGCATCCACGACCTGGAGTCGTGGAACGAGGCGCTGTGCGCGGGCGCTCGCGGGCCCCGCCTCGCGCGCTGGAGCGAGTGGTTGCGGCGGGCGGGCGACCTGGAGCACTGGGCGGCGTTTCGCGAATCGTTCGATGCGCTGTCCGCGCTGATCGGGCGGATCGCGCTGCACGGGCCTCGGGCGGGCGGGCCGGCGCCGGCCACGGTGTGCGTGTTGTCGGGGGACGTGCACCATGTGTACGCGGCGGAGGCGCACTGGCTCGGCTCGGGGGAGGGGCCGCGGGCGGGCGACGCCGCCGGTGGCGCGGCCCGGGTCTACCAGTTGACCTGCTCGCCCGTGCACAACTCGGTCCCGCCGGCGATCCGGATCGGCTTCCGGTTCGGGTGGGGACGTACGGCGACCCGCATCGGGCGCGCCCTGGCCGCCCACGCGCGGCTGACGCCGCTGCCGGTCGAGTGGACGAAGCTGGGCGGGCCGTGGTTCGGCAACCACCTGATGACGCTCACCCTGCGCGGGCGGCGCGCCACGCTGTCCCTGGACCGCGCCGAGAACGGCCGACGCCACCGCGCCGCCCGGCTGCGCCGCGTCGGCCGCGCGACCCTGCGCGGGGACTGACCGGGCGGAGCCCGGGGGGCCGGCCCGATCACCCACATGCACGCGCCCGCCCATCCGCGGCCCGGTTTCGGGCGGCGAGGTCGGCGGGGAGGGGGGCAAGTGCTGCCTTCCGGGCGACGGACGACCTTGCTCCGGTACCGGGCAGGGCGGCTCATGCGTTGCCGTCCTCGACGTCGGTGGTCGGTGGTCGTCAGGCGTTCGTATCGGGCGGGATCGGTGGCGCGCAACCGGCCAGACCGGCATCGGCGCCGGACTCCCCGGTGGTCGGGGCATCAAACCGCGGTACTCGAACCCCATGCTCCTCGACGATGTCGCCGCGGACTTCCCCGACCTCACCATCGTGATGGCCCACCCGTCGGTCCCCTGGCAGGACGAAGCCATCTCCATCGCCACCCACAGGGCCAACGTGCACATCGACCCGTCCGGCCGGTCCCCGAAGTACTTCCCGCCCCAGCTCGTCCGCGCCGCCAACACCCTCCTCCGCAACAAGGTCATGTTCGGCTCCGACTACCCGGTCATCACCCCGGAACGCCGGCTCGCCGACTTCGGGAAGCTCGACATCAAGGAGGAAGTACGCCCGCTCATCCTCAAGGACAACGCGGCGCGCGTACTCGGCTTGGCCGACTGATCCGCGGTCGAAGGCCGCGGGGCGGCCGGTCGGTCGATTCCGCGATTCGGGTGGTGATCTTGCCGGGCCCGCCCGCTCGTACACTGACGAATGTGGAGGATCGTACGACCGCCGGGACCGGGGCACGACCGACGGCCGCCCTGCGGCCGTACGTCGACTCGTACGTCGGTTTCGACCTCCGCGGGTTCCCGGAGGGAGTGCACTGCGGCCCGCCGGGACGCGTGCTCACCACGGTGATCAGCCTGTCGGACCCCCTGGAAGTGGCGACGGGCGTCGACGACGGGTCGCCGATCATCCGATACGACAGCGTGGCCTGCGGTCTGCGCAGCCGCTCCGTCGCGATCCATCACGACGGACGGCAGCAGGGTGTACAGATCGCGCTGACACCACTCGGCGCCCGGGCCGTCTACGGCATGCCCGCCGCCGGACTCGCCCACCACCTCGTCCCCCTCGACGAACTTCTCGGCTCGCTCGGCATCGAGTTGGTCGAGCGGCTGCGAACGGCGGCGACATGGGCGACGCGGTTCACCGCGCTGGACGAACTGCTCCTTCGAGCCGTCGAACGCGGCGCCGGCGGCGACCGGGCACACCGGGCGCGCCCCGAGGTGGCCGAGGCGTGGCGCCGGCTCGTCGCCACCCGGGGCCGCGTCCAGGTCGGGGCGGTCGCCGCGGAACTCGGCTGGAGCCGCCGCTACCTCACCGACCGGTTTCGCGACGAACTGGGGCTGTCGCCGAAGATGTTCGCCCGAGTCCTGCGCTTCGAGCACGCGCACGAACTGGCGACGTCGCGAGCCCCGCTCCCATGGGCCGACGTGGCGACCGTGTCCGGCTACGCCGACCAGGCCCATCTCGTCCGGGACTGGAACGAGTTCACGGGCCGATCACCCACAGCCTGGCGTCGCGGCGAAGTCCTCCTCGCGACCGGATAGCCGCCGACCGCCCGGGCCGCTGTTCCCTTTCGTTCAAGACCACCCGATCGCCGGCGCGGCACTATCGTCGGCATGAGACTCCTCAACGACGAACACGACGCCGTCGACCTGCGGACCACCCCCGTGCACCTCGGGCTGGGATCGCGCGCCAAGCCCATCGAGGGCTTCGCCTGGAAGCCGGAGGTGCTTCGGGCATACGGCGCCGCGGTCGCGGCGGACGGCGCCGAAGGCCGGATGGTGATGATCTTCGACGGCGACGGCCCCGGCGACCACTGGGAGTGCCACCCCGCCGGCGACGAACTGGTCGTCTGCCTGAGCGGATCGGCGACGGTCATCCGCGACATGGACGGGGTACGCGAGCGCGTGCGGCTGCGGCCGGGTGAGGCCACCATCAACCCGGCCGGCGCCTGGCACGTCGTCGACATGGCCGAGCCGACGTCCATCCTGACCATCACCGCCGGCCTCGGTACCGAGCACCACTCTCGAACCGACACCCACCCGGGCGAACATACCGGGGCACCCGACCCAAAAACGCCGTGACGACACGCATCGTATGCCTCGGCGACAGCCTCACCCGGGCACAGTTCAGCGTCGACTACCCGGACCTTCCGAACAGCCGCGGCGCCACCCTCGTCGCCGAGGTCATCGACACCGCCCTGCTCATCCGACGCCCATAGCCGACTCAGACCCCCGCAGCCGGCCGAGCGCCATCCACCACCCCGGAGACGCCGGCCGTCCGAGAGGGGGCCACGCCGACACCCTCGCGCCGCGGCGGGTGTCGTCGGGTTCGTCAGTGTGCGTGTCCGGTCGCGTTGTCGCGGGTTCCGGAAGGGCCGTGGAGGGCGGTGATGCGCGTGGCGGTGCCGGCGAGGCAGTCCGCGATGTCGCGCAGGTGCGATCTGCTGTACGAGTCGGTCGACCAGCCGAGGTCGTCCATGCCCTTGACGACCAGGAGAAGCTGCTCCGCCGCCGCGGCCAGCCGCTTCGCCAGGGCGGCCATGTCCCCCGGGTCTCGTTCCATCGCCTGCCTCCTGTCGTCGAATGGGCCCTCGGCCCCGGTGGGGGTCCCGGTCGCGGGCTCCGCCGCGATCCGGGTGGGGTGCCGCTCGTGACGAGGACTCCGGTGGGTCCCCGGGGGGAATCGAGCCCGGCGGTTTCGGTGGCGGCGTCGATCCGCGCCGGGCGTTCTCGGGGGGTCAGGGGCTCTCGTGCGGCCGGTTCTCGTTGGCGTCGCGCAGTTCGGCGTTCAGGCGCAGGGCCTCCTCGAGTTGGTCCTCGAGGATGACGATGCGGCAGGCGGCGTCGATGGCGGTGCCCTGGTCGACGAGTTCGCGGGCGCGTTGGGCGATGCGCAGTTGATAGCGGGAGTAGCGGCGGTGGCCGCCCTCGGAGCGCAGCGGGGTGATCAGACCGTAGTCGCCGATCGCGCGCAGGAAGCCCTGCGAGGCGCCGATCAGTTCGGCCGCGCGGCCCATGGTGTAGGCGGGGTAGTCGTCGTCGTCGAGCCTGTCGGTGCCGGTCGGGGTCGAGCCGGATTCGGGTGCCATCGGCGCCTCTCTGGAGTTCACATCCGTGGGAGCTGTTCGGGGAACGCGTCGAGGGGCCCTGGTGCCGTACGGCACCAGGGCCCCGAAAGAAATCCACACCATCCACCGACACCGAGGTGCCGGCCTATCCGTTCCGCACGCTTCCCAACGGGTGGGGGTGCGGGGATCGCAATTGCGTGACCGCGGACGACCTTTCGTATCGGCGTCTCCACGGATCCCACTCGGCCGAAGTCTCACCGTGCCGAGCGGGCGATCCGGATGGCGTTCGCTCCTTCCTCTCCTGTCCTGCGTTGTGCAACGTGTACTGCCTGTCCTGCGTGGCGACCCCGTGGGCCGCCTTCGGTTTCTCCTCGGCCCGACAACCAGTCTCCGGAACCCCTGCCCAACAACGAACGGCCCCGGGACTCTGCTGTCGAACCCTCAACAACGCGCGCCGGTTCGTCTCCGTCGCGCCTCACTGATTCGCTTGGTTACGACAGAAAACATAGCCATCGACTCCTCTGATGTCTACTCCATGCACGACAGATTTTCCGGCATCGTCGGATGTGGAAACTGCCGGTCCCGTATCCCGTCGACGCGCCTCGTCGTTCCCTCCGGGCCCGGCAGGCCAAGGGCCGCTTCGGCCGCTGCGCTCGACGTGTACGCCTGCCGCCCGGGGGCCTGCCGCGCGACGTCGGCGACGGGGCGGCGGACCCGTCGTCCGATCCCGGGGAGCGCCCGGAACGCATAGAGGGGCCCCGGTGCCGTACGGCACCAGGGCCCCGAAGGAACTGCTACACCACCTGCCGGCCGTGATACTGCGCCGGCTTCATGTTTCCGCGGGCCCGACCGAACTGCCGTCGGGGGCGCGGGGATCGCGGTTGCTCGACCGGAGACCACCTCACTATCGATGTCCTGCGGTACCCGGGCCCAAGACTTGCGCCCGGGCGATCCCGATGGTGCTCGGCTCCTCCGTTCTTCCCTCGAATATCGACTGCTTGACCTGCTCTACTGCGTACTACCGGTGATGCGAACCTCCGGTGGCCTCTCGCAGCGCCACCGTTCGACAGCCGGCCCCGTCGCCCATCCTGCGTCCTGCTTTGGCTTGGAACCCCACTGCCGAACCTCCCGGTGCGCGCGCCCGCAGCCGACGCCTTCACCGAGGTACTGCTCAACCTCCACTGCCGGATGCTGCGACTTGCACTTACCGGTACTGCCACTGCGTTGACCACTGCACTGCCTGCGGTGGCCCCTGATACTGCGAGCCACCCGGCCCGGCCGTCAGTCCCGTCGCCCTGTCCTTCAACCGTGGCTTCGGAACTCCACCGCCGAACCGTCCTGCGTACTACGAAAACCTGTACGACTGCCCGGCAGTTCGTTCCCTCCGGGCCCTTCGGTCTCTCTGCGCTACGAGAGAAACCATAGCCACGCCACTACGTGATGTCTACTCCAGACACGACAGATTTTACGATCTCCAAAGAACAGGCAATCTGCTCCACGCCGGCGCACCCCAGGCGCCCCGGACCTCCGTTCCCGGTCGGATTCGGCGCCCGCCGCGCCGCCGCCGGCGAGGTCGCCTCGGCGATGTCCGTTCGCCATAACGAAAGCGGCGGTCCGTGGCCCGCGTCGGCCGGGATGGTCTTCGATTCGGACGAAAAGGCGTTGTGATGCGCGATCGCTTCGGGGCCCTGTTCGTGCCGGATGGCGCCAGGTCGTACGTCACCCGCCTCGCCGTGCGCGGGGCCTGTGGCGACCTCACCCGGTTCTGGAACCGGAAGGACTCGCCGCTCCAGATCACACCGGCCGACATCGCGCCGGTCTCCACCGCGTCGCGCGCACAGAACGTCGACACCACGGCGGCCGGCATGGGGGTTTCGCAGGCCAAGTTCACGCCGCTGGTGGCGATGCCCGACCCGGCCGCCCTGCACGCGGCGCAGGCCACCACGACCGCGAACCTGTTCCGCGACATGAGCGGCCTCAACACCATGAGCCAGGTGCTCACCAAGGGTCTCGAAGCCGCCGCCGGCAACGACAAGGATGCCGGCGCACGGGTCGGCGATCGTGTGTCACGGGGGATTACCACCTTGGTACTGTGTGTGATGGTTGCCGTACAGGCTGTGACGCAGACGAGGGTGGAATCGGCATGACGGATAGCTTCACCGCACAGCTGACGGAGATTCCGGAGACCGCCCTTTGGGCCCTCTATCACCGTGCCACCGAAGCCCGGCGCCCGGACGCCGTCCTGGCGGATCCGCTCGCGGTCGAGCTCGTGCGCTCGATCGACTATCCCTGGCAGGAGCGGTTCGGGGTGGCCTCGCCCTGGCTTGCACAGACTGTGGCGTTGCGCGCTCGTTGCTATGACGCGGCCGTGCGGGATTTCCTGGACCGGCATCCGAACGGCACTGTGGTCGCGCTCGGCGAGGGTTTGGAAACGCAGTTCTGGCGGGTGGACAACGGCCATGTGCGCTGGATCACTGTCGACCTCGCGGAGCCGACGGCCCTGCGCGGCAAGTTCCTGCCGTCCGCGGAGCGGCAGCGCACCGTGGTCTGCGACGTCCGGGAGCCTCGGTGGCTGGAGGAAGCAGCCGGCTCCTCCGAGGTGATGATCACGGCGCAGGGGTTGCTGATGTACCTGCGGCCTGCCGAGGTACGGGAGTTGCTGGCGGCCTGTGCGGAGCGCTTCCCCGGAGGGAGCATGGTCTTCGATGCCGTGCCTCGTTGGGTCCGGGATCGCGCCAGGTCCGGACAGCGTGCTCCGGGCAGCCGCTTGAAGCCGCCCATGTACTGGGCGATGGACTCGGGCGAGCACGAGAAGTTGCGCACGGCGCACCCCGGCATCAGCGAGGTCCGTGACCTGCCGATGCCACCGGGGCGCGGTTTCGTCTTTCGGCATGTCGTGCCGCGCGCGGGCCGGTTGCCGCTGGTGCGTCGGATGCGCCCGCCGATCGTCCTGCTGCGGTTCGGGTCGTCCTGAGTCGAGCAGCCCCGGTTCGGAACCGATCGCGGATGCCGCGCGGCCGGTGAGTGGTAAATCAACGAAAGGGGATCGCGGTGCCAGAAGAGCCGACTCCAGTCCTTGACAAGGACACGATCGATTTCGACGCCGTCTACCGGGGTGAGCCGCTCGCGGCGGGTGGGGAGGTGGCCTTCCCCGTCATCCCTTGGGACCTGGGCGAACCGCAGCCGATGGTCCTCGAGTTGGTTCGAGAAGTCGCGTTTCGCGACGAGGTTTTGGATGCCGGCTGCGGGTTGGGGGACAACGCGATCATGCTCGCGGGTCGCGGCCTTCGGGTGACGGGGATCGACTGTTCGGCCACCGCACTCGAGAGTGCGCGCGAACGCGCCGCCGCCGCCGGGGTCCGGGTCGACTTCGTGCAAGCGGACGCCACCAGCCTCACCGGACTGGACGGGCGGCGTTTCGCCACCGTGCTGGACAGCGCGCTGTATCACTGCCTCGGCGATGAAGACCGACACCGGTACATCGCGGAACTGCACCGGGTCACCGAGCCGGAGGCACAACTGCATCTGGTGTGCTGGGCAGAGGGTTCGTCCGCCGCCGCCCGGCATCCCATGGGAGTGAGCGAATCGAATTTGCGCACTACCGTCGGCGTCTTGTGGGACGTCCGGGAGATCCGTTCCACGACCCTTTCCACGGGCCTTGTCCGGGACTCCCTCACCGATGAACAGATCGACCGGTTCAGGCAGTTGGGCGCAACGATCGACAGGGATCGGGCACCCGTCGACAACAAGGGCAGGGTCAGCGGCCCAGCCTGGTATCTGCGCGCGGTTCGCCGTTGAGCCTCCCGCGCTTGCCGACCCGGCCGGCGCCGAGTGGTGGGTCTCACGGGCCGACCGGGTCAGGCGCATGGAAGTAGTCGGCGTAGAAGCACATCAGTTCCGGAACCCGTGCCGGAAGGCCGGGCAACCGGGCCGCCGCGTCGGCGAGATGAGCGAATGTGCGGCTGATCGACCGCAGCGCCACATCCGGCCTGGCGATGAACTCCGGTCGTGCCTCCAGTTCGAACGAAGGGCCTGCGGTACGCCCCGGTTGGCCGGATGGAAGCGTCACCAGGTGCTCGGCGAGTGGCCTCATCATCCCCGCCATGACGTCGATCGCCGCGTTCATGAGCGGCGAGCGGCGCAGGCCGGCGTCCGGCGTGCCGCTGAAGTGCTGAACCATGAGCTGGTTCATCAGGAAGTAGCAGCGGTTGAACACCATCAGTGCGGCGCGCGCCTCCGGCGCGGTCACCTGCTGTCGGGCCGGGTTCCCGGCGTGCAGCGAGGGGTTGCGGAGCACCGGGTAGGCGGGGCTCCAGGGTGGTCGCCGTCGGCCGCCGTCGCGCGGGTGGCCGTGTTTTTGGTGCTCTGCCATGAGCAGGTCCGAGATCCGGGTGAAGGTCGCGAAATGTGACTCCTCGTCGTGTTGGACGCTGTCGAGGACGTTGCCCTCGCCGTGTTCGGTGACGAAGTCGAGGGCGAACAGCGCGCTCGCGACATCGTCCACCTCCAACTGGTAGTCGGGGTGGGCCGCGTTGACCGACGCGCGCATGAACAGGTGGTGTTCCCCGCCGCCGCGTCCTCGTTCGACGAGGAAGAGGTCCGGCACGGTCTTGATGCCCTCGCGGATCGCCTCGTACAGATCGCTGAGCGACTCGTAGGCGTAGGACGGTCCTTCGTCGCGGCCCGGCAGCCGGTCCTCCGCGAGGTCCCGCCCGGAGCCGTGCGGCCGTTCCAGGGCGATGAACCGCTGTACGCTGCCCAGCCCAAACCCTTCCAGGCACAGATCCAGGGGTAGGCGCAGCCGGCTGTTGACGGTCCCGAAGTCGATCCGCGGCAGGTGGAAGGCCATGCCCATGGCGGTGATGATGTTGTTGATCACCAGGAAGTGCATCATCTCCTCCCGGGCCACGTTCATCAAACCACCTCGCACGCCGTTGTCGAGGGTCTCCGAGCCCTCCCCACACGCGAGGCGGAGTTGCTCCTCGGTCCATTCCCCGCGCCGCACCAGCTCCCGACCCGCGCCGTGCAGGGGGATGGACCAGGCGGCGTACAAGTACTGCATCATGACGGCGAGTTCGACCGCGGCGGCCTCTCGGAGCGCCTCGCCGAGCCGGGCACGCGTGGTGATGGCACCGCTGCGTGCCCGACGGGGAACCAGTCGAGGCGGTGGCCGCCGGCTCGCTTCCTCCTGCCGCAGGTAGGCCAGCAGGAGCCGCGTCTGCGGTCCGGTCATGTCGCGGGTGGGGGGCATGTAGAACGTCTTGTCCCTGTGGCGGGGGTCGCACATCAGCCAGATGAGCCGTGCGTGCGAGGCCACTCGGCATGCGTCGGACAGGCTGAAGACCTCGTCGCCCATGAACGAGTACAGGTGTTCGTAGGGTGCGAACACCTCGCGGTAGAGCACCTGGGGCGTTACCTGGTCCCGAGGAATGTCGTCGAGGTGCCGCGTGTCGGGAAGCACACGAACGTCCACGGCACACACGGCCGGCCAGTACCCCAGGCGATCGTCGTTGTCGTACGCGCGGGCGGCGGACCCGGCCTCGGCGGGATCGCAGGGCGGCTCGTCCCCGGTCGGCAGCACAAGCAACCGCGTGCTGCCCGCCGACGCCCACCGCAGGGCGAGCCGTCCGCGTCCTTCGTCATCGGTCTCCAGCGTGCAGGACTCGTCCCACTTGTCGTCGTCGGCCCGTGTCCCGCCGGGACGGACGTCCACGATCCGCACGTCGCCGCACCGGCGTTCGCCGCTGCCGGCCCAGGGATCGCCGGGCAGCGCGCGTGGGTTGAAGAACTGGGTCACGTGCACCCTCGCCGGCGCCGGGCGCCCGAGGTGGTAGGTGCGGACGTCCACCTCGGCGACACCGTCGTCGCGGGAATCCGCATCCGGCGGTTCGACGAAAAGGGCGGAATCGTCGATCCGCACCACGATCTCCTCCTCGGTCAGCAGCACCGAGGGCTCGCGTCCACGCGGCGCGCCCACGAGGACCAGCGGCTCGTCGGGGCCGGCATCTCCCGCCGGGCAGGCGCTCGGATCGTGGTGCGTGGGAACCGTGACGAGACCGCCGGTGCGGTCGGTGTCCGCGAGATAGGCGTCGCGCGGCACGGTGGCCACCAGTCGCCCCGAGTCGCGCGTGCGCAGCTGCAGGTCCCCGACATCGAGGCGCGGACCGAGTTCGTGGAGGGGGCCGGGCCCCCGGCGGGCACTCCGGGCGGTGACGGGAATGGCCGTGACGAGGTCGAAGGTGGTGTATTCCGCGCCCACTCGCACCGCGACGTTGTGGAGCAGGGGCGGTGCGCCGCTCCGGCGGGGACGGCGGGCACTGAGGAACCGCCCGGCCGGGCAGGTCCGTTCCTCCTCGCGATGCCATGGTGCGATGGTGCCGCGCACCTGCCACACGTCCGGCGCGTCGTGGACCGTCGGGGTGGCCATGTTGGTGAGCGCGAACCGTACGACGAGACCCGCCGCGCCCTCGTCCGTGATGCGCGTACGGAGCAGCCGTGCGGCCTCGGAGCCGTCCGCCTCCGGAAACCAGTTCAAACCGAGGGCGCCGTCGACGGCGAACTGGTGGACCACCGAGCGTCGGAACCGATCGGCCAGCGGGTGGTCGCCGACGTCGAGGATGTGGTGCGAGTTCTGCCAGCGCGGGGGTTGGAAGCCGGTCACCGCGCCCATGGCCATGTAGCCGACCTCGTGTGAGCGGCCCTGCCTGCCGAAGCCGAACCGGCCGACCATCACCGTCGTGGTCCAGTCGGACGCCGGATCGACGTCGAAGACGCGGGCGCGGTTGAACGTGGTCGCCAGGTAGTCGTTGTAGTGGCCCCACATGTCGACGTGTCGGCCCACCACCGGGTCGGAGGTGTCCACGTCACCCGGCGCGCGTTCCCAGCCGCTGACCCGGGCGTCCACCCAAAAGTGGCCATTGGCGCCGAAGTTCCACCCCTTGACCGTGCCGAACCGCCCGTCCGCGGTGATCCGGCCGTCCGGTTCGTAGCGCCGGCCGAGTCCGTCGAGATGGTCGTGGTACTCCCGGGGCGGACGGTCCAGCGGGAACGGCACCCCCTGGGAGGTCACGGCGCGGTTGCGGGAGAGGTCGTACAGCCCGCTGCGCGGTCCGGTGGGAAGGCGGGTGACCGCGGTGCCGGCGAAATGCAGGCGAGGTACGTCGAAGATGCTCAGGGGGACTCCCGCAGCGCTGCGTCGATGGCGGTCACCGCGCCGAGCGCGGACTCGATGGCACCGTTGATCCAGGCCGGAGTGGACGAGCAGTGCTCTCCCGCGAAGAACAGCCGCCCCTGGGGACGCGCGGCCCGCCGCCTCTCCCGGGCGCGGCGGTCGGCGTCATCGCCCCAACCCCAGTGATGCGAGGTACACCCCTTGCTCCACCGGTGGGTGCCCCAGGCGATGCCGGCTGCGCCGAGCACGGCATCGGATTCCTTCAATTCCGGGTGCAGGAGGGCAAGTTCGTCGATGACGGCGGCGTGCCGTGCCTCGGGAGGGAAGGCGCCGAGAAGGTTGCCGTCCTCGGCGATCGCGTAAGAGGCCAGCAGGGCCGCTCCCTTGGCCGGATCGCCCTCCTG
Source organism: Embleya sp. NPDC055664 (assembly GCF_053618075.1). Taxonomy (NCBI): domain Bacteria; kingdom Bacillati; phylum Actinomycetota; class Actinomycetes; order Kitasatosporales; family Streptomycetaceae; genus Embleya; species Embleya sp. NPDC055664. The sequence goes on along the minus strand of NZ_JBSHGZ010000013.1, from coordinate 150,998 downwards.
GGGTGGGTAGTACGTCTGCCGGGTGCGCCCGCCTGTGGCCGATGCTCCGCCGCGGATTCCGCTCCGTTCCCAGAACGCCTTCCGGCAGTGCAGCCCGATCTTCGTCGCCGATTCGTAGGTGACGCTGTCGATCACGTTCCGCTTGTCGCGGTCGAGGCCGGTCAGAGGTATGTCGCGCAGTACGGAGAAGGGCAGTGTGCACAGTGCCGCCGGATACCGTTGCATCAGGTCGAGCCGGCCGTGTCGCAACCCGAGGCGGACGTGGTCCTCGCCGGCGTGCAGACCGACCACTTCGCGTCCGAGCAGGACGGGCCCTCGGATGCGGTCGACGAGCCGGTCGGTGAGTCGGCTCATGCCGCCGGCCAGGTACATCAGCCCGGGGCCGGTCTCCAGCAGGAGGTCGTCGAGGAATCCGTGCAGCCATGGGCTGCATCCCGTGCGCAGTTCGGGGTGAGCCCGGAAGACGGCCCCGAGGTCGATCCGGTCGGCTTGCGCACCGTGGATGTGGGGTGACAGGTCCAGACGGTCGGCGAGCCCGAGGAGCGTGGTCAGTTCGCACGCCAGGTTCTCGCGCAGCCTGGCCGGACCGATCGCCCGGATGACCGCCGCCAGCCAGGCCCCGAACAGCATGGCGGCCGGCGTGCAGGACATCGTGGGCACGTCGCGGCGCAGATCCGCCAGGAGCGCTCCCGAAGCATGCTTCACCTGCACGAACCCACGCCCGGTGATCAGGTAGTTGTGCTCGTCGCTCAACATGGTGCGGAACGGGCGCAGCGCGGACCGCAAACCGAGCTTGTCCACATAGCGCATGGTCAGTTCGTGGGTGGACGGGATGCGCATTGCGCCGAGTTCGACGTGCGGAGCGTCCGCCTCTGCACCGAACCTGTGCGTGTAGATGCGACCGCCGATCCGCTCGCTGCCCTCCAGGACCGTCACGCGGTGTCCCAGTGCCTCCAGTTCGTAGGCCGCCACCAGGCCGGCGATCCCCGCGCCGACGACCGCGACGCGCCTGATCCCGGGCACCGCCGTCGGGTCCGCCGCCGTGGACCGCATCCGGGTCAACGAGTGCATGACGGCTGCTCCGCGAGGTCCTTCCGGATCACCACCTTCCGGTCGACCGGCGGGCCGACGGCGGTGGAGCGTTCCGGAGACGCCTCGATGAGGACTTTTCGGCCCGTCAGGTGGTGGACGGCGTCGAGGCGCAGTTCGGCAGCCGCGAGGAGCGCTTCGAACTCGTCCGTGGTGCGTTCCCTTCCCGGGAGTACGGACAACATGTACAGCGACATGAGCGCGGCCATCTTCGCGTCCGCATCCGTGGCGGCGCCGTCCGTGGCGAGTTCGATCAGGACGAGGCGGCTGTGCGAGGACATGGCCCGACGACACGCGCGCAGCAGCGTGACGCACCGATTGTCGTCCCAGTCGTGCAGGATTTCCCGCAGCAAGTACACATCGCCGCCCGAGGGGACGGCGGCGAAGAAGTCGCCTGCCCGGACGTCGGTGCGTTCGGCCAGGCCCGCCTGGTCCAGCCGCGTCCGGGCGTCGGCCACGGCGGCCGGACGGTCGACGAGCACGCCGCGCAGTTGCGGGTGGACGCTCAGCAGACGGGCCATGAGTTCGCCGTTCCCGCCCCCGACGTCGACCAGGATTCCCGTCTCGGAGAAGTCGTGGGCGCGCTCGATGGCGTCGATCTCCAGATCGAGGTCGGCACTTTGGGAACGGTCGAACAGTTCGCGCAGACCGGGCTGCTTCTCCAGGTAGTCGAAGAACTCGGCACCGAACCGGCTCTCGAAGGCGGGGATTCCGGTGCGTACGGTGTGCGGGATTCCGTGCCAGGCGCTGCCGGTCACCCTGTCTGCCATCAAGGCGCTCGCCCGGGCGCTTCCGGGCGCGCCGGTACTCAGGGCCGCACCGAGGCGGGCGAGTGCGAAGCGGCCGTCCGGGAGTTCCTCGAAAACGTCGAACGCGGTCAGCGCGATCATCACCTGCCGCAGGCTCGGCTCATGGGCACCGGTGAGCTCCGCGAGTTCGGCGACCGGCCGCGGGCCGGACGTCATCAGGTCGGGAATGCCCAGCCCGGTGACACTGCACAGGGCTCGTGAGACCAAGTGGCCGTACAGCAGGGCCCGCACGGCCACCGCACTCTCGACATCGTCGGCGCGCATCAGGATGCCTCTCGCTGTCGGTACCGGCGCTTGGCGGCCGCGAAGAGGCCGAGCATCAGAGGATCGTTCACTCGTCCGTCCACGAACTGCGCCGAGAACTGCTTGTGGTAGGCGTCGAACCAGCGCGGGCAGTCGTGCAGAAAGAGGATGTCGTGGGGCGCCATGTGCCGTGCGGCGAGCAACGGGACGGGGGACCGGGACGCACGCAACACGTGGTTGCGCACCGAACGTTCGTCGCAGTCGGGGTGAAACTGGCCGATCATCAGGCCGTGATCCACGGCCAGATCCTTGAGGTCGGTGTGTGCCTCGTCCAGCGCGGTCCAGTTCTCCTCGGCGAGATCGGGCAGGGCCACGATGAGACATTCGAGCGACGTCTTGTGCGCGCCGGCGGCAGGCGGGGGGAAGCGTCGCAGCCGATCCGCGAGCACGTCGCGAAGTTCGCCCGGATCATCCCCGGTGACTTGGTAGCGGAACTCGAAGCGCAGGGTGCCGGCGTTCAGAGCGGCCGGCACGAACGGGCACAGCGGGCCGGGGCGTTTGAGATCCGGGTGGGGCCGGCTGACGTCGTCCTGCAGCCAGTCGACCAGCACACGAAGGTCCGTATCGACACGTTCGTCGTATCCGTGTGCGGGGAACACGACGGTGTCGCTGCGATACCGCCCGACCGACGGCCCGTCGAACGGCTCGGTACTGGTGGTCATTTGGCTCCTCAGGTACGACGGCCGAGCAGTCGTGGGACCGTGCTGCCGGCAGGGGTTGCACTCGTGATTCGGGCATGAGGGATGCACGGCCGAGACGCGCCTCGTTCTCGAGGTGCCGAAGGGGCTGGGGACCGAGCGCGGACGCGTCGCGTCCGATCGTGCCGCCACGCCGAGCAACTACACAGTAGCGGAACGTGTGGATCGAATCGTGATAATCCTGTATGAGCGACATCATGCTGACTATCGGTGTATGATTCCGCCTTGAATGCCCTCAAGTCAGAACAAATCGACGAGGCTTGATCGTCCGGCTCGGCTCGGGTTGGCCCGGCCCGGCCCGGCTCTGCTCGCCTCGTCCGAGTCGTCATGCTTTGGACCCGGCCACACGACCACGTGGTCCCGTACTCCTCGCCGCAGAGACCGGCGGGTCGCCGAACTCTCCGCGACCCGAGCGGAGTTCACGGGGCCCGGCCCCGATCCGGAGGCACCATGCACGCCACCACCACCTGGGACCCGCAGCGGCACCTGCGTCGCTCCGGCCCACGAACCCGCCCGTTCCACGATCTGCTCGCCCACATCCCGGAGTTGCCCACCGGCCCCGCGCGCATCGTCGATCTCGGCTGCGGGAGCGGCGAACTGACGGCCGTGCTGGCAGAGCGTTGGCCCGACGCACACATCACCGGACTCGACAACTCCGTCGCAGGGCTGGACGAGGCGGCGGCACATGCCGGGGAGACCGCGGGTGGCGGACACATCGACTTCGCCCATGCCGACATCGACACCTGGTCCCCGGCCGAGCGCTTCGACCTCGTCATCTCGAACGCCGCGATCCAATGGGTACCGAACCAACCCGACCACTTCGCCGGCTGGACACGGACACTCTCTCCGGGGGGCGTGTTCGCCTTTCAAGTCCCGGACAACGCGGCCTCACCCAGCCACGCCGTGTTCCGCGAACTGTGCACGAGCCGGCGCTGGCGCGACCGCCTCGGCGCGGTGGTGCGGCACACGTTCGAGGTCTACGACCCCGCCGAGTACGTGGACCACCTCGCCCCGCTGGGTTTCACCGTCAACGCTTGGGAGACCAGCTACGCCCACGTTCTGCAGGGCGAGGATCCGTTCCAGGGCTGGATCAACGGAACGGGCATGCGTCCGGTGCTGAACGCGCTGGCGGACGACCCCGAAGCCGCCGGCGAGTTCCTCGCCTCCTACCGTGCCCGCCTCGGCGAGGCATACCCCGCCCGACCATACGGCACGGTCTTCACATTCCGCCGCGTCTTCGCCGTCGCCCACAAGGAAGCCGGCGCCTGACCACGCTCGTTGCGTGCCGCACTCGGATGACGTCGACCTGTTCACCGACGTCACAGACCTCGTGGCGTTCGCCGAGTGGCCGAGGCGCTGCAGCCGACTTCGAGCCGACCGGTGCCGAGTACTCGTTCTTCAACCCGGTTATGACACGTCTTCGCGTAGGCCCAGTTCGGTGGGTACGTACGCGGGGTCGGTGTGGGGGCCGTTGCGGAACGCGCGGACGGTCAGGGCGGTCGGGGAGGGGATGCCCAGGGCGCGTGCGGCGGCGACGGCTTGGGCGGGGACGGTGCCGGCGCCCCAGTGCACGATCGGTACGCCGAGGGTCCATTCCGCGATTCCGGGCGCGCACTCTTGCGGCCGCCAGCCGCTCGCGAACATGCGCCGGGCTCGTTCGGAGCCCGGGTTCGACGCGTCGGGCAGCTCGGCGGCGTCGAGTTCGGGGTCCATGACGCTGGTGTAGAGGGAACCCCCGTGCGGGCCGGTCATGAACTGCACGACCTCGCCGTCCGGGCCGGCCATGACGACCGCCGAGTCGACGGCGAGCGTGGTCAGTACCCAGTCGAGGCGGCGCTGTAGGTCGTCCCACTCGGTGCACACCGGCGCGCTGCCGACGGCGCTCGGACGGTCGCCGAAGTTCTTCACGGAGTAGAGCTCGGTCGGGCCGTCGTCGTCCGCGCCGCGGATCACCACGTCGTCCGGAGGCAGGCGGAGGACGTCGCGGAGGGCTTCGACGACCGCACGTCCGCGCGCGCCGCGCACCTGGGCGTTGCTGTACCACCGCCAGGACAGCGACCGGACAGGTTCCCGGACCGGCACGACCGAGCTCCATCCGTGGTGCCACTCCGCTGCGGCGAGCAGCCTTTCCTGGTCCGCGGTGAGCGGGACGCCGTCGCCGGCGCGGATCTCGGCGACGACGAAGTCGTTGAGGCGCGTGAGCGTGACGGACGGACCCGCTTCGGGGGCGCCGATGCGGACCCGTGTGTTGTCGGGTTCGCCTTCGTCGCCTACGAGGAGGGCGATATACGGGATCCCGGCATGGTTCGGACGCGACAGCGCGTCCCAGAGCGCGTGTTCCATGGCGGCAGTGTGCCAAGGCAGGCCGACAGACCGTACCGGTGGTCGTCGAGCCGATCGGCTCGCACGGCCTCGTGGACCTGGTGATGGTTGTCAGGCGAGGGCGAGGAAGAGCTTTTCGAGTTCTTCCTCGGTCATGGGGGCCTGGTTTTCGTCGGCGTTGTTCATGCACTGGCGCATGCCGCTGGCGACGATTTTGAAGCCCGCGCGGTCCAGGGCCTTGGAGACGGCGGCGAGTTGGGTGACGACGTCCTTGCAGTCGCGGCCGGCTTCGATCATGGCGATGACGCCGGCGAGTTGCCCCTGGGCGCGCCGCAGGCGGTTGAGGACTGCGTTGACTGCGTCGTCATCGACTTTCACCGGTGTGCCTCCTGGCCTTGTGTGCTCTCCCTCATGGTACCCCAGGGGGTATCAGTGTTCGGAGCGCCGGTGATCGCGGAGGGCGGTGAGGGCACCGGGGAGGTGGCCGCCGGCGTATTCGTCGGGGGTGCGGACGTCAAGGACGATGAGTTCGTGCAGGCGGGCTGCCGGCCTGGTCGGTGTCCAGGGTGCGGGGGTTGGTCATGATGCGGGATCCGTCCTTCTTTTCGGATGGTGCCTGGATATGGGCAGCGCGATGCCCCAGGGGTGCTTGCGGTGTGGTCGTGGCGGGGTGTCAGTGGAGGGCGTCGGCGAGCATGAGGGCGGCGACGGCCAGGAGCACGACGGCGAAGACGCGCTGGAGAGCGGGGCCGGAGACTTTCCCGGCGAGGCGCTTGCCGTCCCAGGCTCCGAGGATCGCGGCGCCGGTGAAGGGAGCGATGACCGCCCAGTGCAGGGATGTGGGGGTGCCGACGCGGGCGGTGAGCGCGGCGAGGGAGTTGACGGTGATGACCAGGAGGCTGGTGCCCACGGCGGCCCGCATGCGCAGTCCCAGGACGGAGACGAGTGCGGGGACGGCGAGGAAGCCGCCGCCGACGCCGAGGAAGCCGGTGACCGTGCCGAGTCCGGCCCCGGCGCCGGCCGCCCTGGCGGGGCGGACGGGTTGCGACGGCGGGTCGGTGGCGGGGGGTTTGAGCATGGCCGCGGCGGCGAGGGCGGCTATCGCGGCGAAGGCCGCGGTCAGGGCGGCTTCGGGCAGGCGGGCGGCCAGGAGGCCGGCGGCGATGGCGGGCCCGATGCCGGCGGCCGCGAACAGGGTGCCGGTCTTCCAGCGGACGTTGCCGCAGGTCGCGTGGGTGTAGAGGGCGGTCGCGGAGGTGGCGGTGACGATGATCAGCGAGGCGGTGGTGGCCGCGGCCGGGGTGAAGCCGAGGAGGTAGATCAGGGCGGGGACGGCCAGGACGCTGCCGCCGCCTCCGAGCGCGCCGAGGGCCAGGCCGACGACGGCCCCGGCGGCGAGGGCGAGGAGGAGGGCACTCACGCTATCCGGCCGCTGCTTCCGTGCTCGTCCACGACCGGCAGTGCGGCCGATGCCCAGGCGTTCATGCCGCCCTTGACGTCGACGGCGTCGGCCCCGCGCCCGGCGAGGAGCCTGGCGGCCTGCCGGGAGCGGTGACCCGAGCGGCAGATCACCACCAACGGGCGGCCCTTCGCGGCCGGGGGCAGGTCCTGGCCGGTGAGGAGGCGGGAGAGCGCGACGTGGACGGCGCCGGGGGCGTGCCCGGCGTTCCATTCGGCCCGCTCGCGTACGTCCAAGAGCGCGGCGTCACCGGACGTGATGCGCTCGTGGGCCTTAATGGGAGTGACGCGGGCCATGCCGCGACGGAAGAGGAACATTCCGTCGTCCTTCCAGTTTCGGGGGTGGGGCTGTGGGCGGTTCAGCGACCGGTGCCGGTGCCGGTGCCGGTGCCGGTGCCGGTGCCGGTGGTGAGGGGGAGGCCGGCTTCCGTGGCGGCGTCGAAGGTGTCGTCGACGGCGACGACGTCGCGTCCGGCGGCGTCCAGGAGGGAGGCCGCGATGGCCGCGCGCATCCCGCCGGCGCAGTGCACCCACACCGTGCCGGGCGGGACCTCGTTCAGGCGCCGGTGGAGCCGGTGGATGGGGATGTGCGCGGAGCCCGTGATCCAGCCCTTGGCGCGTTCGGAGTCGCGGCGCACGTCGAGTACGACGTCGGGGCGGGGGTCGTGGGCGGCGAGGTCGGCGAAGGTGGCGCGGGGGAAGGAACGCGGACTCGCCCCGTCGGGTATCCAGTCGCGGGGGCCACCGGTGGCGGCGGCGGCCGGGCGGTCGATGCCGACGCGGACCAGTTCGCGCTGGGCGGCAGCGAGCTGTGCGGGGGATTCGGCGAGGAGGGTGACGGGCTTGCCCCAGGGGATCATCCAGGCGAGGTAGGTGGCGATCTTCCCCTCGGCCTCGAAGTTGAAGGATCCCGCGAGGTGGCCCTCGGCGAACGTGATCCGGTTGCGCAGATCCACCACCCATTCCCCGGCTGCCAGACGTGTGGCGATGTCGGAGGGATCGGCCACCGGCGGCGAGGTCAGGTCCACCGGCGCAGGGCCCTCGGCGTTGGCCGGGCCCATGTGGGTGTAGTAGGCGGGCACGTCCTCCAGACCGACGAGCAATTCGGCGACGAAGGAGTCGACGTCCTTGACCAGGGCGTCGTTGCCGCTCTTTTCCTTGCCGATGGTGGTGGCGTCGCCCTCGGATTGGGAGGAGGAGCAGAAACTGCCGAAGCCGTGCGTGGGCAGGACCGGCGTCTCGTCGGGGAGTTGGGCCGCGAGCCGGTGGGCGGAAGCGTGCTGGGCGCGCGCCAGCGCCTCGGTCAGTCGAGGCTCGACCAGGTCGGGGCGGCCCACCGAGCCGATCAGCAGCGACCCGCCCGTGAACACCGCCGCCACCGTACCCCGCTCCTCGAGGATGTAGGACGTGTGGTGGGGGGTGTGGCCGGGGGTGGCCATCGCCCGCAAGGTGACGCCGTCGTCGACTTCGACGGTGTCGCCGTCGGCGACGGGAGTGCGGGCGAACGCGACCTGGGCGTCGGTGGGCACGAGGTAGACGGCGCCGGTCAGGCGCGCGAGGTCCAGGCCGCCGCTCACGTAGTCGTTGTGGACGTGGGTCTCCGCCACGTGCGAGATCCGCACGCCCCGCGCCGCAGCCGCCGTCAGGACCCGGTCGACGTCGCGTGGCGGGTCCACCACCACCGCACTGCGCGCACCGCCCGCCAGGTAGCTGCGGTTGCCCAGGCCCTCGGTCTCGATGGTGTCGATGAAGAACACGCGGTTGCTCCTTTCGGCTGAGATTTACCCCCGGGGGTATATTTCGAGCGTACCACGAGTACCCCCGGGGGTATTTTTGGGCAGTAGAACTCGCTCTCGCGAGGGCGTGCGGCAACCCGCGGCCCGGCCGTCTCCACCCGGGCGGTGGGCACCGTGCCGCTGCGGAACTGTTCCGTTGCAACGCCGAGGACGAGGCAGCCACGCCCGACTCTTCGCGGGGGCGCTCGACCGACTACGTGGACCGGGGCGCCTCGCCGGCGGGGGATCGATGACCGTCGCGCCTGCGGTGGGGCGCCCCCGTCACCACTCGGTCGCCGCCGGTGCCGCTGCTGCGGTGTGCGGGCAAACCTCGCCCTCGACACGAGTGCGAGCGGTTCGCGTGATCGTCACGGGGAGTGCTCGGTGGGGTGATGTCCGCGGATGGCACGCCAACGTGATCGTGTCTGCTCGACAATGTCGTCCCACTGGTGCCGGACATCGTCCGGGGACGGGCGTCGGCCCTGGCGAATGCGGACGAGTTCGTCTCGTACCTCCCGTCCGAGTGCGGCCGAGACGACGAGGATGAGCATGGCACCGAAGAGGAGCGTGGCCATCCCGAAGACCGCGCCGGCCGCGCCGTGGCGGGAAGCGTAGGAATCGAACAGATGCGGCAGGTAGACGGTGGCGAGCACCGAGTAGGCCGCGGTCAGCACGGCCGCGGCGACGGCGAACGGAAGCAGGGTTGCCGGGGCGAGCCGCTTCGCGGAGATGATCCAGCCGCTCCAGACGAGGAACGCCGTGGTCAGCGGCACCTCGCAGACGGCGGCTGCCAGTCCCAGGGGCGCCTCGCCCAGGACCACGTAGAGCCACCCGATGACTGCGGTGTAGAAGCTGAGCATGCAGATCCACCACAAATCGTTGCGTGTGTTGCGAACTCCGAGCGGCTTCAATTCCCAGGTCTGTTCGAACAGCCGCTGCATGGTTCGGGAGAAGCTCAGCGCCGAGATGGCCAGAAACATTGTTCCGAAGATGCCGACGCCGGTCGTCGTGGTCTCGGTGGAGAACAGCGATCGGACGGCATCGGCGCCGCCGTCCGTGAGCCCGTAACGATTGATGATGCGATCCGCGGCGTCACTGCCGAAGAACGTGCCGCTCATTACCGTGAGCGGGATCAGCGCGGTCAGTGCGCTGGAGGCCAGAGCCATGGAGCGATCGAAACCCGCGATCCTTTGGAACCGGTTGACGACTCGCAGCAGGAAAGCCGGACGCAACCAAAACGTCAGCGTCCTGATGAGCCGCTCGCGGTTGTTCTCCGCCGTCCCGCCCTCCGGTGATCAAGGGTTATACGTGGCGAAGCGAGCATAGGGGAACTCGGGGTGCACAACCGAGAGTGACACCGCAACGACGTATCGTCGTTCACGGGCCCGTGTCCGCCGGGCGGGGCCTTCGTCGACCGGACCCGTGCGCGGCGGAGCCTGGGGGCGGTGCGGTGCCCGATTGCCTCCCGAGGCCGTGTCGCGAGCGAGGGCCAAGGCGAGTACGCGACGCCAGTCCACGGGGCGGCTGGGTCGGGGAACGCCCGGCCGATCGCGCGGGACGAGAACGCGCAGCGCGGCCGGACGCAGGGTGCACACGACCGGTGTACACATTCGGAGCGCCTCGCCGTCGACCGCGACGGGGATCTCGGCGGCCTCGGAGGTGACCTCGACGCGGCGGGCGCTCGTCACGGTCAACGCCTCGGAGCGATCACCGCGTACGACCAGGTCGGCGGCCCGGACCGCGCCCCGGACGTGGATGCCCAGCACGCCGAGTTCGCCATCGTCCAGGCGCGGGCGTCGGCCGGTGCCGGCCATCTCACTGGGGGAGTTGTACCGATTGTTGCTGATCAGCAGGGCCTGTTGCGCGGTCAGGACGGTGTCGTCGACGCGCGCGTCGAGCCGTACGCCACCATCACCGACCAACAGGTCCGGCAGGAGGCCGAGCGCCGTCGCGGTCTTGTCGTCGCGATACTCGGGGCGCTGCACGACGTCGGCGTACGCACCGAAGGACACCGTGTTGACGAAGGCGCGACCCGCGACGTCGCCCAGGTCGACGCGCAACTCCTCGCCATCGGTGAGAGCGTCCAGGCACCGGCTCGGGTCGGCGCGGTCGAGCCCGAGGTCCATCGCGAAGTGGTTGCGAGTTCCGGCCGCGACGACGAGGAAGGGCAGGTCGTGTTCGGCGGCGACCGCTGCCACCAGCGCCTGGGTGCCGTCACCACCGGCCACGCCCAGCAAATCCGCGCCTTCGACGACGGCTTCCCGGGCCAGTTCGGCGACGTCCGCGGGAGCGGAGGGGTCCAGGAGAACGACCCGCGCGCCGAGTTCCTCGGCCCGTTCGACGAGGCCGAAGCGGTCGACCTTGCCTCCCCCGGACTTCGGGTTCATGATCAGGAACGGCCTCGCGGGCCGGAGCGCGGCCGCGGCCTGTTGCACACGATCCGGGTCCGACCTGCGCAGGGCCGCCCGGGCGCACGCCAGGGTAGCGGCCCAACACGCGCCCAGGATCAGAGCGTCGAGCCACAGGTTGTTGAAGGCGAAGAGCACGAGGACGGCCACCGGCGCGCACACCGCGACCAGTGCGCCGACCAGCCGGAGCGCGCCCCGGTGCGCGAGGAACCACCACAGACCGACGGCGCAGGCCACCAGGCCGAGAAACGCCGCGCCCACGATCAGGAACCCGGCCTCGCGCAGTGCGACCACGAGGACGACCACCACGCCGACGACGGCGAGCAATGCCAGACGCGCCAAAAGGCGTGCGGCCCCGCCTCCATCGACGTGCGCTCGCCGTGACGCGGCCGTTGCGTACCGGCCCATGATGTGCCTCCCGGCTTGCTCCGCCCGACCGATGCCCACGGAAGAGTCGGCGTGCGGCGGTCGAACCGCATCCGACCGGGTGACGGTGTCTTCCGATCGTGCCGAAGACGCTCGTCACGGGCTTCGTGTGATGGAGACGGCAGATGACCGGTGTCGGGCCGCGGGCTCCTGCCGCCTCGGCGTCGCCACGAACGTCAATACCGATCCCTGGCCGGTCCCGTGCACAGTGCCCAGATGACGGCGATGTCGATGGCGATGAGGATCGTCGACCACAGCGGATAGTGCGGCAGCCAGGTGAAGTTGGCGAGCATGCTCAGCCCCGCCAGCAACACGCCCAGCATGCGCGCCCAGAGCGCATTGGCGAACAACGCGAGGCCGGCGAGAGCGACCACGATCCCGAGGATCAGGTGGATCCAGCCCCAACCCGCGACGCTGAAGCCGAACGTGTAGTTGTGGGTCCTGAGGATGACGTCGTCTTTCGCGATGGCGGCGATCCCCTGGAATACCGCCAACACCCCGCCGACGATCATCATGACCGCTGCGAACACCGTCCATCCGCTTGCGGCGGTGGATGGTGGGTTGTGATGTCGCGTGCTTGTGTGATTGGTCATCGCTGATCATCCTTTCGGGCGCCGACACAGGCGTGTGCCCGGGGCGTCGGCGTCGGCCATGTCCATCGGCGTGCGGCTTTCGCCGCTTCGCGTCGGCGCTCCGAACGAACAACGGCTTTCGAGGCGTCGCCCGTTTCCGGCACCGTGGCGCCCTGAAACGCGGCCGTGTCCGCGTGTGCCGCGACGCAAACCGTCGCATTCCGTGCTCACCGCGCCGGCCGGCGCGATGAGTTCCTTGGGCTCGTGCTCACCGGGGTCTCCTGTCTTTCCGCCCCGTTTCCACCGTCTCTCTCGCGTACGAAAGGCGCCACCGGATCGTTGCCGCCACAGACGCACAAGCGCCGACGCGGCCGGTTTCCCCATCTCGACCCGTGGCCACTGGTGTGCCTGTCACCGTCGCGGCCGGGGGTGTGGTCGTCGGGACGGGGAGTGCGGTGAGGGCGGTGATCTCGGGTCGGTCACGAGCGGCGCCGAACGAACCCGACACCGGCAGATCGCCGGCTACCGGCCCGACGCTTTCGGGTACGCCCGGGTCGGGACTCTCCAACGCCGACGGAGTCGCCGTCGTGGTCACGACGACCAGGGCGGTCGCCGCCGGGCGGATCGACACGGGCACGCTGCCGTGGCAACAGGCCGAGAACGAGATCCGCCTGGAACCGGTCGACCATGCCGTGGCCTTCACCGGCGCCGTTTACGTCATCCTCATCCTCATTCTCATCCTCATCCGACCGAACCGAGCTCGACTCCGTCGGTAATGTTCTTGGACGCGAGTTCGGCTGCGTTCATCACCTTCGGGCTCACCGAGAACCCCTGTCCGCCTGCTGATCGACAACCGATACGAATGGGCGGCCCACGATGCCGACTTGCGAGAACGCGATGACCTCACCGAGCCTGGCCGTCGTGAGCGGCGGCCCCGGCACCGGCAAGACCACCTTGGCCCACGCCCTCGCCCAGGAACTCGGGTGCCCCGCGATCATCCGAGACGAGATCAAGCAGGGCCTGGTCATGTCCACCCCCGGCCACCGGAGCGGCGGCGACGATCCGCTCAACCGCCCGACGCTGGACGCGTTCTTCGGCGTACTGAAGGTGCTCCTCCGAGCCGGAGTGACGACCGTCGCCGAGGCCGCCTTCCAGGACCGACTCTGGCGCCCGAACCTGGAGCCGTTGACCAACGTCGCCCACATCCGCGTCATCCGCTGCGTCACGCCTGCCGCGATCGCGCACGATCGCATCGTCCGGCGCGTCGAGGAGAACGCACACCGAGCCGCGCACGGCGACCGGGACCTGCTCGACGCGATCGCGGCCGGAGAGCACTCCCTGGAGTCCTTCGTACCCATCTCGCTCGACGTTCCCACGCTCACGGTGGACACCTCCAACGGCTACACCCCGGCCATCCCGGACATCGCCGCCTTCGTACGGGCAACCGCTCCGAACGGGGACCCCCACCGGCACGGATAGCCCGTCCGCCGCGCGAGCAGCACGATCACACCCCGCTCGCCCCTGAGCCCTCGTGTGTCGGCAGCCTCATCCCGAACTCGTCCCGACGAAGACCGCACACGGCATCGGCGGCAGCACCGACTACCGCGCGACGTTTCAGTGCGCGATATACGCCTCGTAGCACGCCGCTCTGGTATTCGGTCGCAGGGCGAACAGGTTGCGCGTGCCGGTGAGGTCGAGCACGAATTGCACCCGCTCACTGACGCCGTGCAATTCCAGCGTTTCGCCTTCGGTGCCTGCGCGTTCACGCAGTTTGAGGAGGAGGTTGAGGCCGGTGGAGTCCACGGGGTGCATGGCTGATCCTCCGTTCCGGGGATCGGAACCTCCCGCCGCCCCGGCCCGGGATCTGGGGGGGGCGGGCGCGCGGCCGTGGAGGCCGCTCCTGCACGCAGGCATGCTTGCCGCCACCTGACCCACGTCGTCCACAGCTTCCGCCATCGTCGGCGCGCCTGAAACCCGCACGGACGGGCATGCGCCTTGCGGGCGGGCTACGCCTCGTCCGGGTCGTCCGGGACGGTGTGCACGGCCGCCTCTTCCGCCGAGGCCGCACCGCCGTCGATTCCCACGTCCTCGGCGAGGGCGACGTGGTCCCGATTCGGGTTGCCGTCCTGCGTGAGACGACCCGTTCGTGGCCCTCCGGCTTGGCCGTCGACGACCTCCCCGGTGGCACCCGGCAGGTCGCCGATGCCGTCGCCGGGCTCCGGCTCGACGTCCGGCCGTTCCCGGGTCAGCCGCCGATCCAACGATTCACCCGTCGTCTGCTCCCGGGTTGTCGTACCGAACTCTTCGACGCCGAAGGGTCGTTCCGGCGGCGAGTAGCCCGCATCCAAGAGTTCGTCGAGGTCGGGTTCGTCGACCGCGTTCTCCAGATCGAGTTCGTCATCGGGACCGTTGTCGATATCGGCGTTGGCCGGCTGGTACACGTCGTCGCCGCGGATATCGTCCGACATGCGGGGCTCCTTTCCGGACGGTGTTCGTTCGAGTTCCCGGAGCGACCGAGCGACCGAGCGATCTTCGGGGCCGATTCCCTGCTTCACCGCCGAGTGGCTCTCGGCCTGCCGTCACCGATCACGAATGCATATCGTCCCGGGGGATGGCGCGACTTTTCCTTTTGCACGGCGGCGTCACGCCGGTTGCCTACCCACAGAGCCGCTGGTCACACGCGAGGGACTGCCCGGTGGTTTGCCGCTGCGGATGGCGAGCACACGCTTGACCGGCATTCAGTCGAAAGCCCGAGTCTCAACAGAGGCTGTATCGAACATCCGGGCCACCCACAGGAAGCTGGAATGAACAAGACGGGCACGGCGGAATAGCAACGGTTCATACAGGAATGCTTTCGGGGCTCCCGGGCACGCGCCACATGGAGGTACAAACCATGATTCCCCTTCTGATCGTTCTGCTCCTGGCTTTGATCCTCTTCGGCGCGGGATTCGCGCTCAAGGTGCTGTGGTGGGTCGCGATCGCCGTCCTGGTCGTGTGGCTCCTTGGCTTCGTCTTCCGCTCCGCCGGCACGGGCGGTGGTCGGGGCCGCTGGTACCGCTGGTAGCGCGCTTCGGCCGTACGTGAACCCGTTCGGCGTCGGTCGAGGGTGACGTGGACTGGGCGATGCCCGATGGGGACCACGGTCTACCTGCCGCGCCGACCGCATCGGGGTGTCGCCGCTCCGTCCGTGGCGACGCGCGGGTGGGCGCGGAATCGTGTCGGTCGCGCGCCGTGCCCCGCCGGCATGTCGGAGCGGTTCGTGGGAAGCGGCATCCCATGAGGATCATGACTGCGGTACGTCGCCCGGAGCAGGCTCGGAGCCTGGACCGTCCTGCGGCGTGGATGCGCACGGCGGTGGGTCGACTGCCGCAGGGCACCGTCCGGGACACGTTGCACGGGGTGCCCTTGGGGCACCCCGTGCACCCGCTGCTCGTACAGGTGCCGATCGGCACCTGGCTTTCCGCCTGTACTCCGCCTCCCTGATGACCCGGCTCCGCAAGCGGCGGCTCTGCGACCGGACGTCGGCGCCCCATTGGCTGTTCGCCTACGACGCGGCGGCGATCGCGGCCTTCAACACGCTGACCCTGCTCGCCGCGCATCCCGAGCACGCCGAGCGGGCCCGCGACGACCAGGCTTTCCGGGACGTGGAGGACCCGGCCGGTATCGCCGAGGCGAGCCACCTGCGCGCCTGCGTCCTGGAGTCCCTGCGCCTGTGGCCGACCACGCTGGTGATCCTGCGTGACGCCACCCGCCGGGACCCGTTGGCCCCCGTGGGCGCCGCCGTCGCCGTGGTCAGCTCCTTCTTCCACCGCGACGCGCGGACACTGGACTTCGCCGACCGCTTCGCCCCGGACGTGTGGCTCGACGGTCGCGCGGACCCCGCCCGAGGCATCGTGCCCTTCAGCGCCGGACCCGCCGCCTGCCCCGGACGCAACCTGGTGCTGTTCACCGTGACCGCGCTGCTGGACACGGTGCTGCGCCGCACCACGAACCTCGATCTCGCCGTCCCCGGCCTCCTCGACCCCGGCCGACCCTTGCCGCATACCTGGAACCACACGGCGGCGCGACTGCTCACGGCGTGAGGACCACCCCCACATCCACTCGGTCCAACCCTTCGGTGTTTGATCGCGCGTCGACCGGTCAGCCGGAGGGGTAGGGACGTCCCCCGTTCCCGACCGGCCACGGTCGTGGCCTCCCGGCGCACGGCGGCTCCGCCGGGGCCGGCCGGCGCATCGAGCAGTCGCTTCTGGAGATGATCACGATGAAGGCACTCACCTGGCACGGCAGGCGCGACGTACGCGTGGACACCGTCCCGGACCCGACGCTGAAGGATCCGGACGATGTGATCGTCAAGGTCACCTCCTCCGGGATCTGCGGCTCGGACCTGCACCTCTACGAGGTCCTCGGCCCGTTCCTGAGCGAGGGCGACATCCTGGGCCACGAACCGATGGGCGTCGTCGAGGAGGTCGGTGCCGAGGTCACCCACGTACGACCCGGCGATCGAGTGGTGATCCCGTTCAACGTCTCGTGCGGGGTGTGCTACATGTGCGCAGAGGGCTTGCACTCGCAATGCGAGACCTCGCGAGTGCGTGAACAGGGCATGGGCGGGGCGCTGTTCGGCTACACCAAGCTCTACGGACAGGTCCCCGGCGGCCAGGCCGAGTATCTGCGGGTCCCCTTCGGCAACAAACTGCCGATCAAAGTCGCCCAGGGCCCGCCGGACGACCGCTACGTCTACCTCTCGGACGTGCTGCCGACCGCGTGGCAGGCGGTCGAGTACGCCGCCGTGCCCCGCGGCGGCACCGTCGCCGTGCTCGGACTGGGCCCCATCGGCGACATGGCGTGTCGCATCGCGCTGCATCGGGGCGCGGAACGGGTGTTCGGCGTCGACCTGGTGCCCGAGCGCGTGGCCCGGGCCCGGGAGCGCGGCGTCGAGGCGTTCGACCTCACGGCCCAACACGACATCTCCGACACGATCCGCGACCTCACCGACGGCCGCGGCCCGGACGCGGTGATCGACGCGGTCGGCATGGAGGCGCACGGCGCACCGGTGGGCAAACTCGCCCAGCAGATCACGGGCCTGCTGCCGGACACGATCGCCGAGAAGATGATGCGCAAGGCGGGCGTGGACCGACTCGGTGCCCTGTACACCGCGATCGACATGGTCCGCCGCGGCGGCACCATCTCGCTCGCCGGCGTGTACGGCGGGATGGCCGACCCCCTCCCGCTGCTCACCATGTTCGACAAGCAGCTCCAACTGCGCATGGGCCAGGCCAACGTCCACCGATGGGTGCCCGAGATCCTGCCGCTGCTGGAGGACGACGACCCGCTGGGCACCGAGGACTTCGCCACCCACCGCATCCCGCTCGCCGAAGCGCCGCAGGCGTACGAACGGTTCCAGAAGAAGCAGGACGGCACGATCAAGGTCCTACTGCACCCCTGACCCACCGGCTGCCTGACCGCGATGCGGTGCGACGTGTACGCCCAGGCAGTGGAGGCGGCTGCGGCACGAGCCGGAGAAGGCGGCACATCCACTGACCGATGATCGTCAAGGCTCGGAAACGAAGGGCGAGTTCGCCGTCTGCCGCGATCCGCACGCTCCGGTGCCCCCGCGCACGACGGATGGTGGGTCATGACCGCCCGCGTGGTCATCCCGGACAGGTCGGCGACGGAACGCCGTTCCGGCACGTGCCGGCGGTCGTCCGTGTCCTGCGGATGGTCGCCAAACAGAGCTGTCCGGACCAGACGCTGACATATCCCTGGCCGTGTCACAGGCGTGACAGATCGGTGTCAGACGGCGTGAGGACAGTGACGTCATGACATGTTCGGCACTTGCAGTTTGTGGGCTGGGCAGGACATATGGCGGCAAAGTCGTGCCCGACGGCATCGGCTTCGAGGACGTTGCGGGATCGGTTTTCTCGATGCTCGGCCCGGATGGGGCGAGGGCGACACCTGTCACCGCGACGCGATCCAGGTGATCGCGGCCCGGTTCGTTTGGGTGCTTGAGCAAGTGTTCGTCGACTCGACGGCGCCGATCGGCGCCCTCGAAGTGCCGGCGCCCGACCGAGCCGACGTGGCGGAAGAGGGTGGCCGGCGCGGACTTCGTACCGTCCCGGCGGAGGCGTTCCCGGTTGCGCCGGCCCGACGGACCGCGGAGCGGTCCGTCGCGTGACCTCACGGCGCGCCGTGAGCCCGTTCCACCACTACGGCGATCCCGTGTGGTGGAACCGGGACGGCGGGGTCGATGACATGGTGCGGTCCGAATTTCGGATCGAGGTCTACGAGCTCCGCGTCGAGCTCGGTGATCCGACCGATGCACAGTCGGCGGTTCGGCTCGGGGAGCCGCCGCGTACCACCACCCCTCGCTGCGCCCCACGACCACATAGGAGAAGCGTCGATGATCCCGTTGTCCTTCGCCCAGCGGCGCCTGTGGTTCCTGCACCGGCTGGAAGGCCCCTCTGCGACCTACAACATTCCGTTCGTGCTACGCCTGGAAGGGCCACTGGACACGGCGGCCCTGGCCGTCGCGGTGACGGACGTGGTCACCCGGCACGAGAGCCTGCGCACCCTGGTCGTCGAGAACGAGGACGGCACGCCGGAGCAGCGGATCCTGCCGGCGCAGGAGGCGACCGTGCCGTTCCGGGTGGTTGACACGGCTGCGGAAGCGGTGGACGCCGCGACGCGTGAGAACGTGTGTGAGGGATTCGACCTGGGCACGGAACTCCCGCTGCGAACCACCGTTTTCCGGGTCCGCCCGCAGGAGCACGTGCTGGTGTTCGTGTTCCACCACATAGCCGCGGACGGAGCGTCGATGGCGCCGTTCCTGCGGGATCTGCTGGCGGCGTACGCGGCGCGTCGCCAGGGAAGACCGCCGGGGTGGACGCCGCTCGTGGTGCAGTACAAGGACTACACGCTGTGGCAGCGACAGCTGTTGGGCGACGAAGGGGACCCGGAGAGTATCACCGCGGTGCAACTGGATCACTGGCGAGAGGAATTGTCCGGTGCACCGCAGCCGGTGCAATTGCCGCTGGACCGGCCGCGTCCGACGTCGGCCGCGCACTGCGGCGGTCATGTCGACTTCCAGCTGGAGCCGGAACTGCTCGCGCGGATCGGGAAGCTGGCCGCGGATAACGGCGCCACGGCGCCGATGCTCGCCCAGGCCGCGCTGGCGGTGCTCCTGCATCACCTGGGCGCCGGCAACGACCTGACCATCGGCAGTCCGATCGAGGGACGTGCCGATGAACAACTCGACGAGCTGATCGGGTTCTTCGCCAACACCTGGGTGTTGCGCGCCGACCTGTCCGAGAACCCGTCCTTCCGCGACTTGTTGGCGCAGGTGCGCGAGAGGGCTCTTGCCGCGTACGACAACCAGGACGTTCCCTTCGAGCGGCTGGTGGAACTGCTCGCTCCGGGCCGCACTACCTCGTACCAACCGCTGTTCCAGGTGATGCTGGCCTGGCAGTCCGCGTGGTCCGAGATCGACATGCCGGGACTGCGGGTCACCCCGCTTCCGGTGAGCACCGGGACCGCCAAGTTCGACCTGTTCTTCAACATCGTCCCGAACCCGTCCAAAGGCGCGTACGCGCGGTTGGAGTACGCGACGGAACTATTCGAGCACTCTACGGCCGAGAGTTTCGTCGACCGCTATCTTCGCGTGTTGCGGCAGGTGGTCGCCGATCCGGGGAAGCGTCTCGGCGGAGTGGACGTGCTCACCGACGCCGAACGGGTTCGGCTGACACGGCTGAACGAGACGACCGTACCGGTGCGAGAGGCGACGGTGGCGGAACTCGTCACCGCTCAAGTGATACGGACACCGGACGCGACAGCGGTCGTCTGTGGGCAAACCACGTTGTCGTATCGGGAGTTGAACGCTCGCGCAGACCGATTGGCCGCGGTGTTGCACGCGCATGGTGTGCGGCCGGATGCGCTGGTAGCCGTGGCGTTGCCACGATCCGCGGACCTGGTGGTCGCGCTGCTGGGCGTGCTCAAGGCGGGCGGTGCGTACCTGCCGATCGATCCCGGGTACCCGGCGGCACGAGTCGATCTCCTGCTCGACGCGGCCGATCCGGCTCTGCTGCTGACCGATTACGAAACGGCCGCCGTGGCCAAGCGCCGAGCACCGGTGCTCCACCTGGACGACCTGAACCTCGACGGACCCGTGCCGCCGGCCCCGGATGTCCGTATCGGCGCGGACAATCCGGCCTATGTGATGTTCACGTCCGGATCGACCGGGACTCCCAAAGGCGTTGCCGTCACCCACGCCTGCGTGGTCAACGGTGTGCGGGATCTGCGGCGGATCACGCACGTCGGGCCGGGCTCGCGGATGCTCGCCGCGACCTCGGTGAACTTCGACGTCTCCGTGTTCGAGATATTCACCGCGCTCTCCGCCGGCGCCTGCGTCGAAGTCGTCCGCGACGTGCTCGAACTCGCCGAACGCGACAGATGGGCGGGCAGCACCATCAGTGCCGTGCCCGCGGTGTTCTCAGCCCTCCTCGATCAGATCGCCACCGAGGATCCGGGCAGTCTTCGACTCGACGTGGAAACCATCGTGTTCGCCGGTGAAGCGCTCTCGGCCGATCTCGTGCGCAGGGTCCACCACAGGTTCCCCGATGTCCGTGTCGTCAACGCGTACGGGCAGACCGAAAGCTTCTATGCCTCCACCTTCACGCTTCCACAGCAGTGGGCCGGAACCGGAGCGATACCGGTCGGACAGCCGCTCGCCAACATGCGTGCCTACATTCTGGGACCGGAGCTGACGCCGGTTTCGCCCGGTGTGGTCGGCGAACTGTACGTCGCCGGATTGCTTGCCCGTGGATATCACCGAAGCGGCGGGGCGACCGCGGAGCGATTCGTCGCCTGCCCGTTCGGTCCGGCCGGTGCACGTATGTACCGAACCGGTGACCTGGCCCGCTGGGACCACAAGGGCCGACTGAATTACGCGGGACGCGCCGACACCCAAATAAAGGTCAACGGCATTCGTGTCGAGCCGACCGAGATCGAGACGGTCCTCGCTCGGCATCCCGCGATCGGCCAGGCCGCGGTCACGGCATGCGTGGACCCCGCCGGCAACACGCGGCTCGTCGGCTACGTGGTGCCGGCGGATGCAGGAAGCGACGCTGCCGACGCGCGCCCCGGCGTTTTCGTGACGGATCTGCGGCGGTTCGCGGCCAAGCGGTTGCCGGACTACATGGTGCCCGCCTTGCTCGTGGTGCTGGAGCGTCTGCCGTTGACCGCGACCGGAAAGCTGGATCGGGCCGCACTGCCCGAGCCGGAGTTCTCCGGCGCCGGCTACCGAGCACCGCGCAGTGCCGCGGAACGGGTGTTGGCCGAGGTGTACGCCGACGTGCTCGACGCCCGACAGGTCGGCATCGACGACGACTTCTTCACCGGCGGCGGGGACAGCATCCGCTCCATCCAGGTCGTCGCGCGGGCCAAGAAGCGCGGCATCGTGGTCGGCACACGGGACATCTTCGAGCACCGCACCGTCGCCCGGCTCGCGGAACTGGTCGAGGGACGGGGAGAAGAGCCACGCGTGACGTTGGCCGAGCTGCCGGGTGGCGGCATCGGCTGGGCTCCGCTGCCGCCGACCGCCGCGCACGTTCTCGCGCCTGGTGGTGGTATCGGCCGGTTCTGCATGTCCGCGATGCTGACCCTGCCCGAGGGCATCGACCGTGCGGAACTGGTCGCGACTGTGCAGGCCGTGCTGGACGGGCACGACGTGTTGCGTTCCCGACTGGTTCGGGCGCAGTCGGGCCTGTGGATCGGACCGCCCGGTAGCGTGCATGCGGGCGCACTGGTGCGGGAAGCCCCCTACGACGACACCGGTGTGCTCGCCGAGTTGGACGCGGCGGCGGGGCGGTTGGATCCGGACGCGGGTGTGATGGCGCAGTTCGTGTGGCTCACCTCCTCGGGCGCGGGTCGGTTGTTGATCGTGCTACACCACCTGGTCGTCGACGGGGTGTCCTGGCGGATCCTGCTCCCGGACCTGATCTCCGCCTGGCAACAGGTCCGGGACGGCCACGGCACGGTACGGGCCGAGGCGGGTACTTCGTTGCGCCGGTGGGCGCATGCTCTGGTCGAGGAGGCGGTCAAACCGCGACGGGCGGCGGAACTGCCGCTGTGGCAGCGGATGTTGTGTGGAGACGAGCCGGTACTTGGAGCGCGGACGTTGGACCCGGTGCGCGATGTCGCTGCCACCGCGGACACCGTGCGCGTTCGGGTGCCGGCGGATATCACGCAAACCGTGTTGAACACGGTGCCCTCGGTCTTCCGGGGCAGTGCGGACGACGCTTTGCTGGCGGCGTTGGCGTTGGCGTTGGCACGTTTCCGAAAGACGCGCGGCGTGACGGGGTCCTCGGTTCTGGTCCGGTTGGAGGGGCACGGTCGGGAGGAGCAGGTGGTACCCGGGGCGGATCTGTCGGGCACGATCGGGTGGTTCACCGCGATGTTCCCGGTGCGGCTGGATCTGGCGGGCGTCGACGTGGCCGACGCGTTCGCCGGTGGCCCGGCCGCGGGACGGGCGATCAAGGCGGTCAAGGAGCAGGTGCGGGCCGTTCCGGACAGCGGGATCGGTTTCGGTCTGCTGCGCCGGCTGAATCCGGAGACCGCCGCCGTACTGGCCGCCGAGCGGGAACCGCAGATCGGCTTCAACTACCTCGGCCGGACCACCGGCGCGGACATTCCCGCGGAACTGCGGGACCTGGGCTGGGCACCGGATACCACCGTGCAGGACCTGATTGCCGTTCCGGACGCGGACATGCCGGTGTTGTCGGCGCTGGAGATCAACGCGGTGGCCGTCAACACCCTCGGCGGTGAGGAGTTGACCGCGTGGTTCACCTTCCCGACCGGTGTGCTCTCCCGCGAGGAGGTGACCGAACTGGCCGGGCTGTGGGTCGAGGCACTGACCGCACTGGCTCGGCACGCGGTCTCACCCGACGCCGGCGGACTGACACCGACGGACGCGCCGCTGGTCGAGGTCGGCCAGGAGGAGATCGACACCTGGGAGACCCGGTTCGGCAAGCTCACCCAGGTATGGCCGGTGACCCCGGTGCAGTCCGGCATGTTGTTCCACACGATGCTGGCCGGACCCTCGTTCGACGCCTATCACATGCAACTGGCGTTCCACCTGTCCGGCGCGGTCGACCCGGAGCGCATGCGCCGGGCCGGGCAGGCGCTGTTGGGGCGTTACGCCGGCCTCCGTGCGGCGTTCGTCAACCGGGCGGCCGGCGATGTGGTGCAGGTGGTGCCGGAGACGGTGTCCCTGCCGTGGCAGTACCTCGATCTGACCGGGCGCGGCGAGGAGGAGCGCACCGAGGCGTTCGAGCGGTTCCTCGCCCAGGACCGGGCCACGCACTTCGACGTGGGCACGGCACCGCTGATCCGGTTCGCGTTCGTCGCTCTCGAGTCCGGCGGGGCCGAACTCGTGCTGACCGCTCACCACGTGTTGCTCGACGGCTGGTCCACACCGTTGCTGATGCGGGACCTGCTGCTGCTCTACGCATCCGACGGCGACCCGGCCGGGTTGCCCGGGATCCGCGATTTCGGCGAGTTCCTGGCCTGGCGCGCCCGGCAGGACGACGAGGAGTCGGCACGGGTGTGGGGTGTCGAACTCGAGGGGTTCGAGGAGCCGACCCTGCTTGCTCCCGGCTCCGAAGGTGTGGGTGCGCGGGGCGTCGACCAGGTCGACGTCGTACTGCCGCTCGACGAGGCGCGCGAACTGGTCAGGCGCGCGGCCGAGTCGGGCGTCACCGTCAACACGCTGGTCCAGGGTGCCTGGGGGCTGTTGTTGGCTCAGCTCACCGGCCGCCGGGACGTGGTGTTCGGTGCCACCGTCTCGGGACGTCCGGCCGAGATGACGGGCGTCGAGTCGATGGTGGGGATGTTCATCAACACCCTGCCGGTACGGTTGGAGTACGCACCCGGCGACACCCTCTCCGAGATCCTCACTCGGCTGCAGAGCCGGCAGACCGCCCTTCAGGAGCACCACCACTACGGGCTCACGGAGATCCAGCAGACCGTCGGCCTGCAGACCCTCTTCGACACGCTGGTCGTCTTCGAGTCCTACCCGATCGACCGGGATGGCCTGGACGCCGCCACCGAGGCCGCGGACGGCATCGCCTTCACCGGCCTGCGCCCGTCCACGGCGACCAACTATCCGCTGACCCTGATGGCGGCCGTCGACCCGCACCTCCGGCTCACCCTTCAGTTCTCGCTGGGCGTCTTCGACCGGGACGCGGTGGAACTCTGCGCGGCCCGCCTCGTCCGCGTCCTGCGGCAGTTGGCGGCCACCCCCGAGCTGAAGGTCGCACGAGTCGACATCCTGGAGTCGGCGGAACGCGACCGATTGCTCACGGAGTTCAACCACACGGCGGTCCCCACGCCGGACGTGACGATCGCCGGGCTCGTCGAGGCGCAGGTGGTGCGGACTCCGGTCGAGGTCGCCGTGGTCGCCGGGGGCAAGTCGCTGACGTACCGCGAGATGAACGCCCGGGCCGACCGGCTGGCACGCGAACTGGTCCGCCGCGGCGTGGCCCCGGAGTCGGTGGTGGCGGTGTCGCTGCCCCGGTCGGCCGACCTGGTGATCGCCCTGTTGGCGGTGCTGAAGGCGGGCGGCGCGTACCTGCCGGTCGACCCCAGATACCCCGGCCACCGCCTCGCGGCAATCTTCGAGGAGGCACGGCCGCATCTGGTCTTGGCCCATTCCACGACGGTCGCGGTGCTGCCCGAGCACGACGCCCCGGATGTCCTCGTCGACGAGCTCGACCTGTCCGGACCCGACACTGGCCTCCAACTGCCGATCCACGCAGAGCAGTTGGCGTATGTAATGTACACCTCCGGCTCCACGGGCAAGCCCAAAGGCGTGGCCATCACCCATGCGAACGTGGTCAACGGGGTATTGCGCCTGGCCCCCCGCGTGGGCATGGAGCCGGGCAAGCGGCTCCTGGCGGGCACGTCGATCAACTTCGACGTCTCGGCGTTCGAGATCTTCACGACCCTCGCGAGCGGCGGCATCGTCGAAGTCGTCGAGGACGTGATGGCCCTGAGCGACCGGAAGGGTTGGAGCGGCAGCGTGATCTCCACCGTGCCGTCCGCCTTCGCCGGACTCTTCGACGAGATCTCCGGCCGCACCGCCGTGGAGACGGTCGTCTTCGCCGGCGAGGCGCTGCCCTCGTCCCTCGTCGAGCGGACACGGCGGGCCTTCCCGGGTGTACGGGTCGTCAACGCCTACGGGCAGAGCGAGTCGTTCTACGCCACCACCTACACCGTCTCCGGCGACAAGCAGGACTGGACGGGCAGCGCGCCCATCGGCATGCCGCTGGGGAACATGCGGACCTACCTTCTCGGTCCCGGCCTGGCTCCGGTGCCGCCGGGCGCGGTCGGCGAGTTGTACGTCGGTGGGAACGTGGGTCGCGGCTATTACGACCGCGGCGCGCCGACCGCCGAGCGTTTCGTCGCGGACCCGTTCGGTCCGTCCGGGTCGCGGATGTATCGCACCGGGGACCTGGCCCGCTGGAACGGCGAGGGGCAACTGGAGTACGTGGGCCGCGGGGACGCGCAGGTCAAGGTGCGCGGCTTCCGGATCGAACCCGCCGAGATCGAGGCCGCGCTTGCCGCGCACCCCGACGTTGCGCAGGTCGCCGTCATCGTCCGGGGGACCGGCATTGCCAGGCGACTCGTTGCGTACGTGGTGCCGTCGGGTGGGATCGCCGTCGAGGAGATCCGCCGGTTCGCGGCCGAGCAACTGCCCGAGTTCATGGTACCGGCCGCGTTCGTCCTCCTGGATCGGCTGCCGCTGATGCCCAACGGCAAGCTGGACCGGACCGCGTTGCCCGAGCCGGAATACACCGGCACCGCCTACCGTGCGCCCCGCAACCCGCGGGAGGAGGCCATGACCAAGCTCTTCGCCGAGGTACTCGGCGTGGACTCGGTCGGCATCGACGACAGTTTCTTCGCGCTCGGCGGACATTCCCTGCTCGTCGTGCGGCTGATCAGCCGCGCCCGCGACGAAATGGGAATCGAGATTCCCATCCGCAAGATCTTCGACCTGCCGACGGTGGCCGCGCTCGCACCGTGGTCGGAGGAACCGACCCCTCACGGTCGTCCCCGACTGCGCAGGATGACCGTAGAGGAGTAAGGCAATGATTCCGCTGTCCTACGCACAACGCCGGACCTTGTTTCTGCACCAACTCGAGGGAGGCGCGACCTGGAACATGTCGGCGGCGTTCCGGCTGACCGGACGGCTGGACGAGGTTGCCCTCGCCGTGGCCATCCGCGACTTGGTCGACCGGCACGAGATCCTGCGCACGGTCTATGTGACCGACGACGACGGTGAGTCCCACCAACGGATCCTGCCAGTGGCGGAGGCGTTCGCGCAGGCGCGGATGCCCGTCGTCGAGGTGGCGCCCGAGAACGTGTCCGGCGCGGTCGACGGGGCCATCGCGCACTGCTTCGACTTGGCGGTCGAAATCCCCATGCGGACAGCTCTGTTCCGCTGCTCATCGGAAGAGCACGTGCTGGTCGTGGTGATCCATCACATCGCCACGGACGGCAGCTCCGGCGCGCCGCTGGCCCGGGACCTGGTCGCGGCGTACACCGCCCGCCTGGCCGGTCGGGCGCCGCAGTGGGAGCCGTTGCCCGTGCAGTACAAGGACTACACGCTGTGGCAGCGCGAGTTACTGGGTGACGTGAACGACCCCGACTCTCTCGCCGCCGCGCAGGTCGAGTACTGGCGCGACGAGTTGGACGGGGCACCGCAGCCACTGAACCTGCCGCTGGATCGACCGCGGTCCTTGGACGCGGACACGGAGGGCGACACGCTCGGCTTCGTGGTGAAACCGGAAGTGGCGGCCGGACTGGAGAAACTGGCGGCCGAGCGGGGCACCAGCATGTCGATGCTTGTGCAGGCGGCGTTGGCGGTGCTGCTGTGCAAGCTCGGTGGTGGCGAGGATTTGCCGATCGCCATGCCGATCGCCGGGCGGACGGAAGAGGCGCTGAACCCCATGATCGGCTGCTTCGTCAACAACCTGGTGCTGCGGGTAGACCTCTCCGGTGACCCGGCCTTCGGCGAGGTGCTCACACGGGTGCGGAACAAGGCACTGGCGGCCTACGAGCACCAGGACCTACCGTTCGACGTGCTGGTCGAGGCGATCAACCCCGACCGCTCCAGCGCGTACCGGCCGCTGTTCCAGGTGATGTGTGGCTGGCAGAACTACGAGAAGCCCAGCCTCGACCTCCCCGGACTCGAGGTGGAATTCCAACAGGCCATCCCGTCGCAGGCCCAGGTCGACCTGTTCTTCAGCATGACCATGGACGCGACGGGGACGCTGCAGGCCGACATCCAGTACGCGACCCGGCTGTTCGACCGGGACACGATCGAGGCCATGGGTACTCGATTCGCGCGGGTTCTGGAGCAGGTGGTGGCCGATCCGAGCGTGCGCGTCGGGGACATCGACGTGCTGGTCGCGGGCGAGCGGGAGCAACTGCTCGTCGGAGTCAACGACACCGCCGAACCGACCCTGGAACAGGGGTTGTTGGCGGCGATCCACCGGCAGGTGCAGGCAACTCCGCAGGCCCTCGCCGTGATCGGCGAGGACGAGACGCTCACCTACCGCGAACTGGACGTCCGGTCGAACCGGCTGGCGCACTGGCTGGTCGAGCGCGGCGTGCGGGCCGAGTCGCTGGTCGCGGTCTGCCTGCCCCGGACGGTGAACCTGATGGTCGCACTGCTGGCGGTGCTGAAGGCCGGCGGAGCCTATGTTCCGGTGGACCCGGACCACCCGCGTTCCCGGATCGACGACATCCTCGATCAGGCGGATCCGATGCTGGTGATCGATACGGACAAGCTGGCCGGCGTGGACTGCACCGGCTATCCGGACTCGGCGCCCGATGTGGTTGTGCGGCCCGAGAACATCCAGTACGTGATCTACACATCGGGGTCGACGGGGACCCCGAAGGGCGTGGCGATCCCGCGCGGCGCGGTGGCGAACTTCATCGCCACGACGCAGCGGCGGTTCCCGCTGTCGTCCGCAGACCGCATGTTGTTCAGCACGACGGTGTCGTTCGACATGGCGAACACCGAGCTGTACCTGCCGTTCGTCTCCGGCGCGACCATGGTGATGGCCCGGAAGGACACCGTCACCGATCCGTCCGCCATGGTGGCATTCATCCGTCGGCACGGGGTCACCGTGGTGCAGGCCACGCCCGCGTTCTGGCAGATGTTGCTCACGCACGAGCCGACCGCGGCGAAGGGTCTGCGGATCATCACCGGCGCGGAGGCGGTGCCGGTTCGGCTGGCCGAGGCGCTCGCGGATCAGGCCGCCGAAGTAGGCAACTGGTACGGCCCGACGGAGACGACGACGTGGTCGACCATGGCACCTGTGAAGGTGAAGGCCGGGGCGGGTGTGTCGATCGGATCTCCGGTCGGGAACACCCGGGTGTACTTGCTCGATTCGTGGTTGCGCCCGGTTCCGCGCGGAGTGCAGGGCGAGCTCTACATCGCCGGAGCCGGAGTGGCCCGCGGATACCAGGGCCGACCGGAGTTGACCGCGGAGCGGTTCGTGGCGTGCCCGTTCGGTCCAGCCGGTGCGCGGATGTATCGCACCGGGGACCTGGCGCGGTGGAACCGAAACGGTCGGCTCGAATACATCGCGCGTACCGATCTCCAGGTGAAGATCCGGGGCTTTCGGATCGAGTTGGGGGAGATCGAGTATGTGCTGGCCGGACATCCCGGGGTGGCGCAGGCGGCGGTCGTGGTGCGGGAGAACGAGGACGGCGACAAGCGCATCGTGGGCTATGTGGTGCCCCAATCTCGTGCCGTGCCGGCCGATGCCGGTGCTCCGGCGAGCGACGTGCCGACCGGCCCGCTGCTCGCCGAACTGTCCGAGTACCTGCGTGGGCGTCTCCCGGACTACATGGTGCCTTCCGCGGTCATTGCGATGTCCGAGATCCCGCTGACGCCGAACGGGAAGCTCGACCGACGAGCACTGCCGTCCGAGAACACGGACACCGCCGTCGGCCAAGGGCCACGCGACATCAACGAAGAGAAGCTGTGCGCCCTCTTCGGCGAGTTGCTCGGGAGGGAAAAGGTCGGTATCCACGACGACTTCTTCACGCTCGGCGGACACTCGCTCCTGGCCACTCGACTCAGTGCGCGCATCCGCAAGCAGTTCGACGTGGACATACCGCTCAGGACGATCATCAAATATCCCACGGTCGCCGAGTTGGCCTCGCTGGTGCTCATCGGCGGCATTCCCCTGGACAACGCCGACCCTTTCGCAGTCGTGCTGCCGTTGAACACCGATCCCGGCACGGGAAAAGAGCCCCTGTGGTTCTTCCACGGGGGAGGCGGCCTGGGCTGGGCCTACTTCAGCTTCGTGACGCACGTGCGGGAGCGGCCGGCCTACGCCCTGCAGTCCCGCGGTTCCGACGGCGTGGACAAGCTCGCGGGGTCCGTGGAGGAAATGGTCGAGGACTACGTCACCGAGATGCTGAAGATCCAACCGGAAGGGCCCTTCCACCTCATCGGCTGGTCCTACGGCGGCACACTCGTGCAGGCCGTCGCCGAATTGCTCGACCGCCGCGGGCACCGGATCGCCCTCGCGGCCATCCTGGATTCTCACCCGGGCGGGCACGGGTTCACCGAGATCCACGCCGGCAAGACACCGTCGAACTACCGGGACGAACTCGAAGAGTTTTTCGGCCAGTACATAGGTACCGACAACCAACAACACTTCCTGGACACCATGTCGAAGGTACTGGCCAACAATACGACCCGCATGATGGACTTCGAATCCCCGGTCTACCGCGGCGATGTGCTGTTCTTCAGCGCAACGCTCAAGGATGAGGTGTACGCGCCCATGTGGCGGCCGTACATCCTCGGCTCCATCGAGGTACACGACGTGCGCGCCACGCACCACGAAATGAACATGCCCGCACCCGTGGCCGAAGTCTTCGAGGTCATCAACCACAAGCTGGCGCAATGACCGCGGCGACGTGCTCGCGGGCATCGCCTGGTGCCTCGGGCTCGCCCTCCTCGGCTATGTGTGGTCGGTCGCCACGCTCAAGAAGCGAGCGCGACCTCGACCAACCAAGCCCAGTCGGACCGCGCTCTCTCCCGAGTCGCCTCTGCGAACCGCGCGTCGCCGAGGCTGCGGCGCGCGGCCTGCTCGATCCGCGCCACGTCCGGGCGGGAGCGGTCCAACAACCCGCACACGCCGGCGCTCGCCGCGAGCAGCCACGCGGCCTGCTCGGGCTTGTCACGGCGCAGAGCCAGGTCCGCGACCCCGACGAGTACCTGCGCGATCAGCGGCGCGTGTCCCGCCTCGGCAGCCGCCGCGCAGGCCGCCGCGCGGTGCGCCCGGACCTGGTCGAGATCCTCGGCGAGGTAGCCGAGCAGGTCGTGGGACACCGCCCGCGCGCTCGCCTGTTTCGCCTCTTCGCCCAATACGTCCGTCGCGACCGCGAGTTGCCGGTACGCTTCCTCGGCGTCCCCGCTCCACCGGGCGAGTTCCGCCTTCGACAGGGCCAGCTCGGCCAGCGCGTCCGGCCAGGTGACCCGCTCCGCGCACCGCTGCGCCTCGGCAATGGCGGCCGCGGCGGCGTCCTCGTCGCCCCGCAGCCAGTACAACTGGGCCTGCCGCGACCGCATCCGGATGACGTCCTCGATGTCACCGATCTCGGTGACGACCGCGATCGCCTGCTCGTAGCGCTCGCACGCACCGGCGAACTCGCCGCGCACGGCGATCCGGTCGGCCAGCTCGCTCAGGGCGAAGGAGATCCCGAATCGCTCGCCGAGCACCAAAAACTCGGCCAGCGCCGTCTCCAGGTACGCGTCCGCGTCCCGCCCGTCGTGGCCGAGCATGATGCGCATCTTGCCCATGTGCAGCCGGGCCAGCGCGCGCACCCAGGGGTCCTCGTCGTCCAGCAGCGGTTCGAACGCGGTCAGGAACGCGTCGGGTACCCGCAACATGCGTTCCAGCGGGGCGACGAACCCCATCAGCGGATGGCGGCACCGGCTGCGCACGCTGAACCGGTATGCCATATGGATCCACTCCGCGGCCTGGTGTTCGTCGCCCCGTCCGGAACTCACGAACAACACGACCAGGGCGTACACGGTGGCCCTGACGTCATCGGCCGCGTCGCCGGGCATCCTGCCGGCCGTGGTGAGTAACTCCATCCCCTCGGTCTTGTGCCCACTGAGCCACCAGTACCAGCCGGCACCCGCCGCGAGCCGCATTGCCGCCTGCGCCTCACCCGCCGCGAGTGCGCCGCGCATCGCGGAACCTATGTTCTCGTGCTCGGCCCCGAGCGTGGCCAGCCAGTCCAACTGCTCGGCGCGGCGCAGATGGGGCTCCGCGGTCTCGGTGAGTTCGGTGAAGTACGCCAGGTGTGCGTGGCGCGTGTGCTCCGATTCCCCCGCCTCCGCGAGCCGGTGCCCGGCGTACTCCTTTATCGTGCCGATCATCCGGTAGCGCGGGGTGCCGCCGCCCTCGGGGAGCAGCAGCGACTTCTCGGTCAGCGCGGTGAGCAATTCCAGCACCTGCTCCCGCTCGACACCGGCGCCCGCGCAGACCTGCTCGGCCGCCTCCAGGCTCGCCCCGTCGGCGAACACCGCGAGCCTGCGCAGGACCATCCGCTCGGCGTCGGTGAGCAGCTGCCAGCTCCAGTCGATCACCCCGCGCAGCGTCTTGTGCCGCGGGAGTGCGGTTCGGCTGCCGTCGATCAGCAGGCGGAACCGGTCGTCGAGCCGATTCGCGAGCTGGTCGATGGGCATCGTGCGCAATCGGGCCGCGGCCAGTTCGATCGCCAGCGGCATCCCGTCCAGCGCCCGGCAGACCCGCGCCATGGTCGCCAGCGTGGGTGCGTCGACCGCGAGATTCCGCCGCACGGCCCGGGCCCGGTCCCGCAGCAGTTGCACGGCGGGTGAGGACTCGATGTCGGCCGGACCCGCATCCGCCTCCGGCAGGGCCAGCGGCTCGACCGGCCATAGGGCTTCCCCGGTGATGCCGAGGGGCTCGCGGCTCGTGGCCAGGATCCGCAGCCGCCGGCACTCCCCGAGCATCCGGTGGGCGAACACCGCCGCGGACTCGATCACATGCTCGCAGTTGTCCAGGATCAGCAGCGTCTCCCGCTCGCGGATCGCCGTGATGAGTCGGTCCGTCGGTTCCGCGTTCGGGGCCCCGCCGAGCAGGGCGTCCCGCAGGCCCAATCCGGCGAGCGTCGACTGTGCGATGTCACCGTCCGCGCCGATGGCGGCGAGCTCCACCAGCCAGACCCCGTCCGGCAGGTCGCCGAGCAGCGTGCGCGCGGTCTCCGTGGCCAGCCTGGTCTTCCCCGCGCCGCCCGGCCCGATCACGGTGGTGAGCCGGTGCTCGGCGAGGAGCTCGCGGACCGCCGCGACATCGGCGTTCCTACCGACGAAAGTAGTCAACTCGGCGCGCAGGTTGGTCCTGCGGCTCTCCTCCCGCCGCCCCAGCTCGCCCCGCAATACCGCGACGTGCACCGCCGCCAGCTCCGGGGATGGGTCGACGCCCAGCGTGCCGGCCAGGGCTTCCCTCGTGCGCTGGTACACCAGCAGCGCCTCGCTCTCGCAACCGGCTGCCGCAAGGGCGCGCATCAGCGCGACGGCGAGCCGTTCCCGGAGCGGGTACGCGGTCACCAGGTCGGTCAGCTCGGTGATCAGCTCCGTGCCGCGCCCTAGGGTGACCTCCGCTTCGAATCGATCCTCGGTGGCGGACAGGCGTAACCCGTCGAGCCGGAGGACCGCGGCGTCGAACGCGGAGCTGTCGTGCAGACCGACATCCTGCATCGCCGTACCGCGCCACAGCTCGAGGGCCTCGCGCAGCAGCCGCACCCGCCGGAAGGCGTCCTCGGTGCGGGCCCGGCCCGCGACGACGAGGCGTTCGAAGCGCACGGCATCGACGGCATCGGGCTCCACGGTCAACCGGTAGCCGTCCGTCTTCCCCTCGATCACGCCGCCCGGCAGTGCCTTGCGCAGCCGGGAGACCAGGCGATGGAGAGCGTTCGTCGCGTCGGCCGGCGGGCGTTCCCCCCAGATCCAGTCGACGAGTGCAGCCTTTGGAACCGCGTGACCCGGGCGGAGCGCGAGGGCGATCAGCAGAGCGCGCAGCCGTGCTCCCGGCACGTCGACCAAGCCGCCGTCGGTCGTGCGAACCGCGAATGGGCCCAGTACCTCGATGTGCACGCGCTGATTTTGCCATGAGCGTTCGACACGGCCGGGCGGGCGAGGTGTTCGGATCGCATCAAGATTGGGATGGGGCCGATCATGGAGAACCCGGTCAGTCAGTCCTATAGGACACCTTTGCTATTTCGTTCGAAGTTTCGCGGACCGGGTCGCCACCACATCGATCCTGGCGTCGAAACCAGCCGGTTGCCGTCAAGGGTGCGTTCGGGATCGAGGATGAGGCGTATGGGGCGCGTACTGGCGTCCTGGTGCGGCCGTTGCGCTACCTCGGGTCCGGGCCATGTGGGGGAATATCGGGGCGGCAGAGAGCAGTTGGCCGGGTTCGGGAACGAGCAGCGGCCGTGGAGGGTGTCGCCCGGCACCGGGACGCCTACGACCGGCAGATGCGGGCGATGGTTGCGGGGGGACATGCGTAGCGCCGCCGATTTCACAACCAGCTATCAGGAGAACGGCTCCAACCGGTCCTTCGAGCATCTCACCAAGGCGCTGAGCGCGGTGACGGCGATCGACCGCGCGCATATGGACTCCGCGACGAAGGCCGGCCTCGACGGCCTGACCGGCCGCGGGCCGGCCGAGGGCGTCCTGGCCCTGGCAGCCGCGGCTTTGGTGTGGGCGGGAGTGCGTCCCCGATGGGCGGAGTACCGCCCGGGTGGGTCGTCCGCCCGGCGGCGGTTGCGGCCGGGCCGCCGGGCCGACCGTTCACCTCGCGCCGGCATCCGGAGCCCGCGCGGCAAACGGCTCGCGTCCGGTGGACGTCGCGGTGGTCCTGCCACGGCCCCTGCCGCCTCGGTCCGGATCACCGACAGCGGCCGAGCGTGGGAAGTCGCCCGCATGCAAGTGATCTACCGCCGAACCGGGTTCAGTGCGCGGCGTGCTCGAAGGCGCTGCCCGCCTGGTCGGCGAGGGTGACCGCGACCAGGCGGGTTTGGAGGGAGGGTCGGGCGCCGGCGATGTGGAGGAGCGTGCGGCCTCGGCGGTGTCGCGAATGCGGGCGAGGTGGTCGGCGTCGGTGATGGCGACGACTTGGAGTCGTCGGGCGCGGGCCGCGATCTCCGAGACCACGAGCCCGACCAAGAGCAGCAGAACCGCCATCTGAACATCGGCCGAGCGGGTGATGGTGAAGCTTTCGTATGGCTTCGTGAAGAAGAAGTCGAACCAAACGGTGCACGACAGGGCAGCCAGTGCGCCGGCGAGTCGATGGCCGTTCGCGGCCACCGCGGCCACGACTACCACCATGCACAGAGCCACGTTCGCGCCGGCGAAACGCTCCCGGAACGGTGCCAGGGCTCCGGCGACCGCCACCGGGGCCGGCACGGCCGCGATCAGGGCTGCTTGGTCCCGACGCGGATATCGAGGCGTTACCGGGCACCTCCACGGAGTCGTTCGCCGATTTGCCGAAGCCGGTCGCCGCGTTGGCTCGACACCGATATCGGTACCAACCGCGCGGTGCATTGCCAGGGTACGTCCGTCCCCGAGGATGGTCGCGGCGACGCGGCGTCAAGGTCGCGACAGGTGGGGGCGGTGCCACCTGAAGCTGTGCCGAGACTCGTCCGGACATCGTAGGTTCTGCGGGCCTACGGGCGGCCGGCCACGAGGGGTTTGGCCAGACGGTCGTAGATCCGGTGGGTGGAGTCGAATGCCCCGACCAGGCACGGGATGACCAGGGCAATGAGCCAGGCGCCCTCGGTGAACTTGGCGGCGGTGACCACGATCGCGGCGGTGGCGGTGAGGAGCGCGCCGAAGGCGTTGAGGGCGAGTTTGCCGTGCCAACCGGTCGGGCGCAGGAGCCACCAGTGTTTGACCATGCCGACCTGGGAGAGGGTGAAGCCGACGAAGACGCCGATGGCAAACAGTGGAACCAGGACGTTCATGTCGCCACGGGAGGCGATCAGCAGGATCGCCGAGGTCACCGCCAGCAGCGCGACACTGGCCCGGTAGACCCGACGGCGGTTGCGTATGCCGAATATGTGCGGGAGGAAGTCGTCCTTGGCGAGCAGGTCGGCGAGCACCGGCATGCCGCCGAAGGAGGTGTTCGCGGCGAGCGCCAGCAGGAGCACGGTGGCGAACTGTACGACATAGAAGCCGATGCCGTGGCCAAGTGAGGCGTTGGTGATCTGGGCCAAAACGGTGACGCCGTCGGCGGGCTTGACGGAGTACTTCTGGATGAGCCCGGCGATCCCGATGAGCATCACGCCCAGCAGCACGCCCAGCGCGATCTCGGCGTGTTGGGCGCGACGGGCACGCGGGGCCTTGAACGAGGGGACGGCGTTGGCGATCGCCTCGACCCCGGTCAGCGCCGCGCAGCCGTTGGCGAAGGCCTTGAGGAGCAGCAGGATGCCGACGGTGTGCAGTGCACCGCTGTCGACGGGTTGCGCGAGAGGAGCGGCGGCGGGGCCGCCGCGGAGAAGGCCGACCACCACGACGGTGAGGATGGCGAGCACATACACGACGGTGGGGATGATGAACATCTTCGCGCTGTAGGCGATGCCGCCGAGGTTGATCGCGGTGATCAGGGCCAGGACGCCCAGGCACAACCACAGGGTGTACGGATGCAGTCCGGGTACCGCGGAGGTCAACGCGGCGACGCCGGCGGCGACCGAGACGGCGACGTTGAGCACGTAGTCGACGATCAGAGAGGCGGCGGCGACCAGGGATGCGCGTCGGCCGAGGTGCTTCTTGGCGACGCCGTAGGCGCCGCCCCCGTCGGGGAACGCGGCGATCACGTGCCGGTAGGACATGGTCAGGACCAACAGCAGGCCCGCGATGACCAGGGTGACGGGGAGGGTGAAGCCGAGTCCGGCGCCGCCCGCGAGGGCCAGGACCAGGACGATCGCCTCGGGGCCGTAGGCGACCGACGCCATCGCGTCGAGCGAGAGCGCGGCCAGGCCGCCCACGACGGTCAGCCGATGCCGATCGCCGTCCTCGGGCTCGACCCCGTCCTCGCGTTTCTCGCGGGGGCGGCTGGAAGTGGCGGACGTGTTCATGGTTTTCTCCGGGACTGGGTCGAACGGAGGTCCCAGCGTCGGCCCCCACGACCCGTCGGAGACCGGCCCTGACGTGATCTTGGCGCCGCTCGTATCGGCCTGTACGCGTTCCTTCCGCGCGTCCTCGGCCAAGCCGACGAGGTACCGGAGCCCGAGTCGGCGACGGATCCGGACCGGCGGCCGGCCCGCCCGTGATCAGGCCGGCGGAGGTTGAGCTTCGAGGTTGGAGGTTGCCCCTACACCTCCAGGACACCGGCGGATCCGTGGTGATCGGAGTCGAATGAGATCAGAAGCACTCGCGTCCCCGGTTCCGGGTCACGCTCCAGAACGTCCTTGAGACCGATCAGCAGTCCGACGCCCGTGGGGTGGTCGAACGAGGCGCCCACGTCGACGAGTTGGTCCCGTCGTACGTGGAAGTGCCGGCGAATCCGCCGGTTGACCTCGTGGTCGCCCACGTGCAGGACGACGCGGTCGATCGTCTCCCACGGCGGGTGCGCCGCGCGCAGTGCCTTTCCGACGAGCGCGCACACAGGCGAGGGCGGTCGATCCTCGCTCTTGCGTTGGCGCTGCACGGTGTGGCGGGCGGGTCGGCCTACCCGCCACACCGTGATGCTCAACCGTCGAGGGGAACACCGGGCTCGGGATATCGTCCGCGCCCCGTCGGGCCTTGGCCGGGTCCGGCGTTCGGTGTCCGCCAAAGCGCTCCGGGGCAAGCGACGTGTGTGGCGTTCACGACTGTCCGGTCAGGTGCGTGCCGAGCTTCCACAAGCGCCCCATGGTGCGGCTCTCACCGACCTTGGGGCCCGGTTCGGTGACGGCGAGGCGGTCGCAATAGGCCCCCGGTTCGATCGCGGTGGCCGGCGAGCACAGGTGGGTGACGACTTGCGGCGCCCTCCGTCGCGGGGCGGCCGATGGTGCCGTAGTAGGGCGGGAGTCGGGTGGACACGACGCCGGGGTGCACGCCCACGGACGTGGCCCTGCTTCGGCCGTACTCCGCGAAAGCGCGCGCGAAGATGGTGAGCGCGAGCTTGGACTGCGCGTACGCGGCGACCCGCGTGTAGCCGCGCGAGCGGGTGGAGTTCGTCCAGCTGATGCTGCCGGTGCGGTGTAGTGCCGAGGACACGTTGACCACGCGCGGGGCGGGGGCGTTGGCGAAGGCCCTGGTGGTCCGCTCGCACGGTTGCCATGGGGGGTGGGGCGACGCGGCGCGGTTCGCCGGGTGCACGGCGGCGCGTATCGGTGAGGTGTCGGGGGTGCGGATCAGGGACATCGACACGAAGACGTGGATGTGGGACCTGTGTCGGCAGACCACGACCTCGCCGGGCGGTCTGGTGGACAAGGGGACCAAGGGCAAGCGTCGAAGATGGGTGCCGATCATCCCCCAGGTCCGCCCGCTGGTGCTTCGCCGGGTTGCGCTCGCCGAGCCTGATCCCGATCCGATGACGCGGTTGTTCACCGGCCCGCGTGGTGGGCGGATCACGACGGCGATTCTGCGGGATGGGACGCACTGGGACGAGGTTGTCGCCGCACTCGGTTACGAGTTCCCGGTGCGGCATGGGCTGCGTCACACCGGCCTGACGTGGATGGCCGACGCGGGGGTCCCGGTGCACGTGCTGCGGAAGATCGCCGGGTACGGCTCACTGTCGACGACGCAGCGGTATTTGCACCCTGAACTGCGGTTGGTGACCAGTGCTTCGGAGGCGCTTCAGGTGCATTTGAACCCTGGCTGGTCCCCAAATGGTCCCCAAGACGGTTTGGAGGCGTCCCGCCAACCGGTAAGTGGTCTAAACCTACAAGAGGCGCCGACCTGGGCTTTTGCCCTGATCGGCGCCTCTTGAACACCGTCGGGACGACAGGATTTGAACCTGCGACCCCTTGACCCCCAGTACTCGAAAGGGCGTTCTGGCTATGCCCGGTGGTGCAGTGGCCTTGGGATGAACGCGTTTCTGTCTGGTTGTCATGGGGATTTTCGATGTCCTATGACAGCCAGTCCGTGAGAGGACTGTGAGCATCCTGCGACCAGAGGTGCGTTACCCATCCGGGTCCGATCAGGAGGGATTGTTGCCCATCGGCGGAAGTCGAACGGACGGTCCTGTGGCCTCGGCGGAGTGCTCTTGAAGGCAATGTCTCCGCCGGTCATGGAGGCGTGGGCGAAGGGCCGGGTGGGGGTTGGGGGTTCGGCGGCATGCGCCGGCGGATGCCCGTTCGTCGTCGGGTCCCGGGTCGG
This sequence comes from Embleya sp. NPDC055664, assembly GCF_053618075.1. Classification (NCBI taxonomy): domain Bacteria; kingdom Bacillati; phylum Actinomycetota; class Actinomycetes; order Kitasatosporales; family Streptomycetaceae; genus Embleya; species Embleya sp. NPDC055664. The sequence goes on along the minus strand of NZ_JBSHGZ010000013.1, from coordinate 112,725 downwards.
ATCCGGACCCGACGGTGGCGGGTCGTGCCGAGCGTGTCGCGGGCAGTCGGCCGTTACGGAGGTCTGCGGTCTGCGTACCCATCCCGAAAGGGCGCGCCCTGCGTGGGCATCCACGACCTGCTCGCCCAGGGCCGCCGAGAGCGGCTGCCGGGCCTGCCGTCGGACAAGGAAACGAGTCCGGTGCTGCGTGGGCCTGCTGCGCCCGACCGGGATTCGGCGGTGCCGCCCCGGTCGTTCCCCGTTTCGACGACCGGTTTCGCGGGCCGGTTGCCTACGTCCTCGTTCCCGGTGCCGGGGTGGGGAGTTCGGCGGCCTTCGTAGTGGAGGATGCGCTTGTTTCCGGGCCGGTCGGGTTCGGGGCGTGGTGCGGGATCGTCCATGACGGGTGGGTGTTGACCTGTGTGACCGTGGCGCCGGCGAGTTCCTTGTACGTGTCGGCGATCCGATCCGCGCGGCCGGCGGGGAGGGGGCCGCCGTGCTCCGCGGCGCGCGCGATGATCTCTTCCGGTCCCAGGTTTCGGTTGGCCAGGACGATCGTGTTGACCGCCGGTCGGCGCATGCGGTCGTAGCGGTCCAGCGCGGCCGCGGGGTCGTGGTCGCGGGCCAGGCACCAGGCGAGGACGCGGGCGTCGACGATGGACTGGGAGCCGCCGTTCATGCCCATCGGGAACATCGGGTGTGCGGCGTCGCCGAGCAGCGTGACGCGTCCGAAACTCCAGCGCGGCAGGGGGTCGCGGTCGAGCATCGGGTACTCGAGGATCGTTGGGGAACTTTCGACCAGCGTGGTCGGGTCGATCCACGGCAGGCTCCAGTCGGCCAGGCCGGCGCGAGCCTCCGCCGCCGGGACGCGACGGTGCGAGCGGTCCGGGGGTTCGGCGGATCGTCCGTGCCGTACCTCCAGCACCCAGTTCAGCAGCGCCTCGCCGCCCGGGGCGGCCGGGTCCTCGATCGGATAGGCGACGAATTTCGCCCCGGGGGTGCCGCCGGCCACCACGATCGAACGGCCGTCGAGGAGGTGCGGACACCGGGCGACCGCGCGCCACATGTGCACGCCGTTCCAGCGCGCGGCGCCCTCGTCGGGGTGGAGCCGGGCGCGGACCACCGAGTCGATGCCGTCGGAGCCGACCAGCACGTCGGCGTCCTCCACCGTCGGCGCGCCGCTCGTCCGATCCAGGAAATGGGCCCGAACACCGCCCCGCTTTTGCTCGAAGCCTCGGAACGTCAGGCCGGTGCGGACGGAGTCCGACCCCAGGCGCTCGCGTACCGCCGTCAACAACATCAGGTGCAGGCGGCCCCGGTGTACGGAGTACTGCGGCCACCGGTAGCCGGCCGCCAGTCCGAGCGGCTCCGTCCATACCGGCTCACCCGCCCGATCGTGGTAGCCCAACCGGTGCGGGGGCAGCGCGATGGCGGCCAAGTCGTCGGCCAGGCCGAGCTCGGCGAGCTCGCGAACGGCGTGGGGCAGCAGGTTGATCCCCACTCCCACCGCCTCGATCGTGCGCGCCGCCTCGTTCACCCGTGGCCGAAACCCGGCGGCGTGCAGACTCAGCGCGCAGGTCAACCCGGCGATCCCACCACCCACGATGGAGACCCTCATCCGCCCGTTCCCCGCCTTTCGCCGACGTTGTCATGAAGGTTCGTCCGCACAAGCCGGACCGAGACGCCGACCGGGCCCGTTCACGGGAGGCCGGCCGGATGTACAGGTAGGTTCCGGTGGTGCCGTCGGGGTTGGTGAAGGGGACGTGTGGCGCCCGCCGCGTCGGCCGCGACGGACCGGTACGGCGGGCGGCCGGGGATGCGCATGTGTGCGATCAGGCGTCGGCGGCCCGCTTGATCAGGTCGGCGACGGCGGTGGGTTGCGAGACGTAGATCGCGTGGCTGCCGGCCGCCTCGACCGTCGTGGCCCCGATCCGCTCGGCCATGGCGCGTTGCGCGGGCGGCGGGATCATCCGATCCTCGGACGCGATCAGGTACCAGGACGGCTTCGTCCGCCACGCCGGGGTGGCCACCGCGCCGGCGAGCGCCTCCAGGCCCCAGGGGACCTGCGAGTCGGCCAGGAACCGGGCTTGGACGAGCGGTAGGTCGCCGGCGAAGGACTCGGGGAACTTCTCCCGGTCCAGGAACAGGAAGCCGTCGACCGGCGGCAGGATCGGCGGCACCGGCGCGCCGGGCGGCGGGTCGGCGATCAGGGTGTTCACCGACTCGCTCTTGTCCGGTGCGAAGGCGGCGATGTACACCAGCGCCGTCACCTTGTCGTGGTTGCCCGCCTCGGTGATGACCGCGCCGCCGTACGAGTGACCGACCAGCGTGACCGGACCCTGCTGCGCGTCGATCACCCGCCGGGTGACGAGCACGTCGTCGTCCAGCGACAGCGTGGGGTTCTGCACGACGGCCACGTTGTACCCGTCCTCGGTCAGGGCCTCGTACACCCCCTGCCAGCCGGCGCCGTCCACGAATCCGCCGTGGACGAGGACGACGTTCCCACGCGATGCGTTGTCGCTCATCGTTTCGTTCCTCCCGAGTCCGAGCCTCGCGGGGCTGATGACGCCGATGGCCCAGCCCGTGGTACCGACCCTAGGAACGCGAACCGCCCGGCCGCTTGCGTCATTTGACGCAAATCCAGGGCTACCCCGGCACTGCGGTGCCCTCGAGCGCGTCGCGCAGTCCGGCCCGGGAGGTCACGCCCAGCTTGGGGAACGCCCGGTAAAGGTGGGAGGAGACCGTACGCGGGGACAGGAACAGCCGCTCGCCGATCTGCTTGTTGCTCAGGCCGGTCGCGGCCAGGCTCGCGACCCGGTACTCCTGAGCGGTGAGTGCACCGCCCCGCGGACCCGCGAGGTGATCGTGGGCGCAGGCCCGCAGTTCCCGTTCGGCGCGTCGCGCCCAGGGTGTCGCGCCGAGCCGTTCGAAGATCTCCACGGCCGCGGCCAGGTGGGGCCGGGCCGGGGTGAGCGCGCCGCCGTCACGCAGCCGTTCACCGTAGTACAACCGGATGCGGGCGTGATCGAAGGGCCACCGTTGGGCATCCTCGTCGGCCAGGGCCTCGTCGAACCACCGTAGAGCCCTTGGATCGTTCCGCGTCGCCAGGGCGGCGCAGGCGCGCAGGACGATGCGCAGGCGCGGCGAGACCGCGTCGAGCCCCGCCGTTCGGGCCGCCGCGACGTGATCGCGCGCCTTGTCGTGCCGGCCGGTGCGCACCGCCGCCTCGACGGTGTCCAGGATCGTCCACAGCGCATGTCCGACGAACGGGGCGAGCGTCCCGGCGGGCGAGATCCGGCACGCGTGGTGGTAGGCCGTCTCGAAGTCGCCCTGCGAAAGCGCGAGCATCGTCTTGGCGTGCGCGGCGTAGCAGGTGACGGCGTGCGCGCGGCGGGAGGCGCCCCACTGATCCATCCGATCGGCGAGGGCGCGGGCGGTGGGGTAGTCGCCACAGGCCGCGGACACACACGCGAGGACGAACTCCCCGGTCCACGACCGCAGCGGGTAGTGGAACTCCTCGCACAGCGCCAGCCCGTTGCCGACCACGTCGCGCAGTTCGGCCCACCGGCCGGTGAGCCAGGCGTGGCTGCCCCACAGGAACGAGGCCTGGATGGCCGGGAAGTTGTTCTCGCCGCCGTATCCACCCCGCGCGGTGCGCAACAGCGGTTCGTGCATGGCGCCGAGGCGGTCGGCGTAGGCCCCGGCGGTGCCGATCCGGACGATGCGGACCGGATCGGAGGTTTCGGCCAGGGCCGCGACGGCGGCGTCGAGCCGGGTCCAGTCATCCGGGCGTGCCCGGGCCGGGTCGGCGAAGGTGGCCCGCAGCAGGCGGAGGGTGTCCGGGACCGAGGCGCACTTGGCCAGTACCGCGTCATAGTCCGCCCACAGTCGTGGTCCGCCCCCGTAGACGCAGACGATGAGCAGGGTCGACAGGGCTTCGAGCAGGGTCGGGTCGGCCGGGTCGTAGGGCTGGGGTTGGAGCGCGATGGCGCCGGACAGCAGGCGGTGCGCGGTGTCGACATCGCCGTGGCTGTTGAGCAGATACATCGCGGCGGCCACCGTGGCGGCCAACGAGTCGGCGTTCGGGTCGGCCTGGCGCGCATGCTCCAGGAGACGGGGTACGTCGTGCAGGTCGCCGGTGATGTTCGCACCGACGTACGCGGCCTTGGCCAGCCGCCGAGCCTGCTCGGCCGTTGCCGGGCTCAGATCGGCGGCGCGGACCAGCGCGGCCACCGACCCCGGCCCGTCGCCGCGGCGGGCGCTGATGTCCGCGGTCTCCTCCAGCAGCGCGGCGATCCGCTCGTCGGGCTCCTCCGCCGCCTGCGCCAGATGCCAGACACGCTGCTCGGGCACCCCGACCCACGCCTCGGCGAGCGCGCGGTGCACGCCGCGCCGCTGGTCGCTGGTGGACAGGTCCACCACGGTGGAGCGAATGAGCGAGTGCCGGAATTCGAGGCGTCCGGTCAGGTCGTCGACGCGAACGAGGCGGGCTCGCTCCGCGGGCGCGAGGTGCTTGAGATCGCACCGCCCGGCCACCGCACGGCGCACCACCAGGAGATTGCCGCTGCCCTCCAACGCCGCCACGAGCAGCAGATGCCGGGTGGCCGCCGGCAGCACGGTGATCCGGGAGGCGAAGGTCGACCGAAGCCGCGAGCCGAGCGGGATGCGGCTCGGCAGGGCCCGGCCGGCGTTGCGCTGGGAATCGGTGAGGGCGGCCGGGAGTTCGAGCAGCGCGAGTGGGTTGCCCTCGGCGTCGGCCATCAGGCGTCGGCGCACTCGTGGGGCGAGCGAGGGGAAGTGGCGGGAGAGGAGTTCCTCGGACGCGGCCTCGGTGAGCGGGCGCAACTCGTGGAGCGGCAGGCCGCCGTGGTCGAAGAAGCCCTCGTCGCCGATTCGGACCGCACACACCATGCCCGCCCCGACCCCCACCAGGCGGTGTGCCACCTGTGTGAGTACCACGGCACTGGCCGGGTCCAGCCACTGCGCGTCGTCCAGCACGAGCACGGTGGGCCGGTCGCGGGAGAGATCCGCGACCAGCGACACCACGGCTTCGGCGACCGCCTCCGGCCCGGGAGCGGCGGTCCGTTCCAGGTCCAACGCCGCGGCGAGGAAGGGCATACCGGCGACCCCGGCCCGCACGTCGGGAGCGGAGGTCAGCAGTCGGCGCAGCGCGCCGTATCCGGTCCGCGCCCGGTACTGCACGCCGACGGTGTGCGGTACGCGCATCCCGGCCGCCTCGGCCCGCCGGGCGAACGCCGTGAGCAGTGTCGTCTTCCCCACGCCCGGCTCTCCGAGCAGCACCAACGACCCACCGCCGTGGCCGACATCGGTCAAGAAGACGTCCAGCCGCGCCAGGTCGGCCGCGCGGCCGATCAACGCGCCGTCGCCCGCGCCGTAGCCCGCGTCGGGCGTCCGGCCGCCGGTCGAGGCACCGAACAGGGCGTGGTCGCCGGTGCGGTCGTCCATGACGACACCTCCTGGAGTCCGTTGCGTGCGGTGCCGAACATCCGTGCGATCCCGACCGATATACATCGCGGCCGATCGCGCAGGCAGTGTGCATCGTGAGTGTCGCGCGCAGCATCGCGGAAATCGACAGGACGCCCGCGCCGGGCGCGAGTTCGACGTCCGCCATGTGGTGTCGATGACACGACCGCCGGTCGGTGTGCGGCGAAGTGCCGCTCGCGGTGGTCGAGAACGGTCGCGTCGTGGAAATCTCCACCGGCGCACCCCGCGGAACCTCGATCCCGGGCACCGGCCCGTCCCCGTCGAAGGCGTCCGCGTCGAAGCCGTCCGCCCGGACCGATGCCTGCCGCCGCCCTCGCGCGTCCACGAAGGCCGGCCCGTCGGCGCCCGTCCGCGCGGCTCGGACCACCTCCGTCAGACCCCCGGTCGACCCCTTCGCGCCCGCAACCGCGGAAGTCGATCGGCCGTCCCCCGTGCGTCGCGTCGGCGCGGATTCGACGACCGTGAACCTGTGCGCCGTACCGCGCGAGCGACTGTTCCCGTGCCCGTGCGCCACGCGCTGTGACAACCACCGAGTTTCCGACGCAACGGCCCGCACAACCAAGTCATTTGACGGGGGCGGCGCGGCCTGCGGCGTTTCTACATTTCGGGTCATGGGTCGTAGGCGGCCCGACGGACACAGGAGGAAACGATGAGTGACAACGCACCGCGTGCGAGCGTCGTACTCGTCCACGGAGGCTTCGTGGACGGCTCGGGATGGCAGGGGGTGTACGACATCCTCAAGGCGGACGGCTACCCGGTGGCCGTGGTACAGCACCCCACGCTCTCGCTGGACGGCGACGTGGCCGCCACGCACAAGGTCATCGACGCGGCACCGGGACCGGTGACCCTGGTCGGCCACTCGTACGGCGGCGTGGTGATCACCGAGGCCGGCAACCACGAGAAGGTGACCTCGCTCGTCTACATCGCCGCGTTCGCCCCCGACAAGAGCGAATCGGTGAACACCCTGATCGCCGACCCGCCGCCCGGCGCCCCCGTACCGCCCATCCTGCCGCCCGACGACGGCTACCTGCTCCTGGACCGGGACCGGTTCGCCGAGTCCTTCGCCGGTGATCTGCCCGCCGCCGAGGCCGAGTTCCTGGCCGATTCGCAGGTCCCGTGGGGCTTGGACGCGGCCGGCGGCGCGGTTTCCTCACCGGCGTGGCGCACGAAGCCCTCGTGGTACCTGGTAGCCGGCCACGACCGCATGATCCCCCCGCCCGCCCAGCACGCGATGGCCGAGCGGATCGGCGCCCGGACCGTCGAGGTAGGCGGCAGCCACGCGATCTACGTTTCGCAGCCCGCCGCCGTTGCCGACCTGATCAAGCAGGCCGCCGCCGGCTGACCGAACCGGAACGACGCATCTCGCCCGCCCCGACCTCGCAGGGCGGCAAGCACCGCGTACCCGTGTCCGGGCCGGTTGCCGATCACCCCTCGCAGGAGGAACACCATCGTGAAGTACCCACGCACAAGCCGGAAGTTCGCCCTCGGCGCCGCGGCGTTCACCCTCGCCGGTGCCGCCGCGTTCGCCACCTCGGCCCCCTCGGCCTCGGCCGCCGCCGGCGACCGCCACGGCCCTCGCCCGCCCAAGCCCACCATCGTCCTGGTCCACGGCGGCTTCGCCGACGCCTCCAATTGGAACGGCGTCATCTCCCGGCTACAGAAGGACGGCTACCCGGTCGTCGCCCCAGCCAACCCGCTGCGCGGCCTGCCCACCGACGCCCCCTACATCGCCAGTGTCCTGAAGTCGATCAAGGGCCCGATCGTGCTCGCCGGGCACTCCTACGGCGGCGCGGTGATCACCAACGCGGCGGCGGGCAACCCGAACGTCAAGGCCCTGGTCTACGTCGCCGCGTTCGTGCCCGACGTCGGCGAACAGTTGGGGGAGCTGATCCAGCGCTACCCCGGCAGCATCATCCAACCCGCGACGACCCCCGTGCCGTTCACCAATGCCGACGGCAGCACCGGAACCGACCTCTACCTCCAGCCCGACCGGCTGCGCGAGGTCTTCGCCGCGGACCTGTCGCGGAAGGAGACCCAACTGATGGCCGCCGAGCAACGGCCGTTCAGCGCATCCTCCTTCACCGACGCGACCACCGCCGCCGCGTGGCGCACCATCCCGTCCTACGGAGTGGTCGCCGGCGCCGACAAGGCGATCCCGCCGGCCCTGGAACGCTTCGAGTATCAGCGGGCCGGCGCGAAGAGGGTCGTGGAGGTCAGGGGCGCCTCCCACGTCGTGATGATCAGCAATCCCGATGTCGTCGAGCGCCTGATCGAGCAGGCCGCCGACGACACTCGCTGATTCTCGGATCTTCTTCCCGGCAGGACCCGTGTAGGCCGACGCACCCCGTCGGCGTACACGGGTCCGCTACGCCACCGGGACCACTGCGTCGTCGGTGCCGCCCGGTTCGGCGGCGTGCGCATCCGGCGATTACGCGCCGGCTGGGGCGGCGGGAGATCGCCGCGTCACGGCCGTCGCCCCCGCAGCGCGTCGCGGAGTGCGGCGCGGGAGGTGATGTCCAATTTGGGGAAGACCTGGTACAGGTGGGTTCCGACGGTTCGCGGAGAGAGGTGCAGCCGTTGGGCGATCTGCTTGTTCGTCAGACCGGCGGCGGCGAGGCTTGCGATTTCGTACTGCTGGGGGGACAGGCGCGGGTCGGGTGACGCGCCTGCTCCGGGTGTGGCGAGGCCCGACGCGCGCAGTTCGCTCCGTGCGCGTTCGGCCCAGGGCGATGCCCCCAGCCGCGTGAACGTCGTGAGTGCGGCGTCGAGTTGCGTACGGGCGGCCTGCGTGGCTTTGGCACGTCGGAGGCGTTCGCCGTAGACGAGCCGGATGCGGGCCACGTCGAACGGCCAGGTGTCGGCACCGGGCAGCGCCACCGCCCGTTCGAACTCCGCCGCGAACCGGTCGTCGTCGGCGACCATGGCCGCCGCGCCCTGGGCCACCAGTGCCAACCGGTCGGATATCGCGGGCACATGGGCCCGGCGCAGTGCCTGGACATGCGCCTCGGCCTCGGCGCGCCGACCGGAGCGAACGGCCGACTCCACGAGATCAGGTATCAACCACAGGACGGATGCCCGAAAGCGCGGAAGGACACCGGCCGGGCCGACCGAGGTCGCCCGCTGAAACGCCTGTTCGTACTCGCCGCGGGCGAGCGCCGCCCTCGTCCTGACCTCCGCGGCCAGGTCGAGCAGGAGCCGGATCCCCCGGGACGCCGCGAAGCGGGTGATCTCGTCGGCGAGGTCCTCCGCATGGTCGGCGTCTCCGCGGGTCGCCGCGAGCAGGGCCCGACGGTGGCGAAAGGTCTGGGCGAGGAGGTGGTAGCCGTGGCGGTCGGCCAACCGCAAGCCCTGCTCACCGAGAAGGGCCAGTCGATCCCATTCGCCGGTCTCGTAGCAGTGTCGGCTCAGCAGAGCCAGCGCGTGGATCGTGAGCGTGAGCTGTTCGCCGTCGCGATCGTCGTCCACCAGTCGCCGCAAGGCCGGGCGGCAGTGCTTCAGGCGGCCGACGTGCTCGGCGGCCATGCCGATCCGGATCACCTCGACCGGGTCCGCGTCCGCGAGGCCGGCGACCGCGCGGTCGAGTCGGGACAGGGCGGGGAGGGCGGCGTGTGCCGGATCGCCGAAGCAACTCGTCATCAACGGCAACGATTCCGGAACCCGCGGAGTCGGTCCCAGACGTGCGACGACGTCCGCGAGAGGCTCCCAGAGTTCCGTGCGGGCGCCGTGGCAAGCGATCCACGTCAGCGTGTACAGGGCCTCCCGAAGGACGTCGTTCGGGGTGTCCGCGTGCCTCGGCGCGGCGGCGACCGCCGCGATCAACATGCGGTACGCGGAGTCGACATCCCCGATGCCGCCGAGCAGCAGATGGTGGGCCGCCGCGAGCGCCGTCGCCAACGATGCGTCGTCGGTGTCGTCGGAGGTCCTGCACCGCCCCAGGAGGCCCGGGACGTCGAGCAGGTTTCCGATGGTGCCCGTGCCCAGGTAGGCGGCGACCGCGGCACGGCGGCTCCGGTCGCGACCGTCCGGGCTGAGCGTGGCCGCCCGGGTGAGCGCGGCGACCGCGCCGGCGACGTCGCCGCCCTCGCGTGCCCGGTCGGCCAGTTGCTCCAGGAGCCCGGCGACGTGTTCGTCCCGCTCGACCGCCGCGTGCGCGAGGTGCCAGATGCGGCGCTCCTCGCCCTGGCCGCTCCGCCGCGCCAGCCTCTCGTGGGCTCTGCGCTGCTCGCCGGCGGTGGACGACTCGATCACCGCCGAGCGGATCAGCGGATGACGGAAGGTCAGGCGGGTGCCGGCGTGATCGAGGTCGATCAGTCCGGCTTCCCGGGCGCTGCGCAGAGCCGTCGTCGGTACGGGGTCCGGCAGCAGCGACCGCAGAGCCGGCAGATCACCGGTACCGTCCAGGGCCGCCAACAACAGCAGTTGCAGACCGGCGGCCGGGAGATCCGCCAACCGCGCGGAATAGATCGCCCCGAGACGGCGGCCGAGCGGCAGCACGTCCGGCAGCGGCGCGATTCCCGACCGTTGCGCTTCGTCGAGTGCGGCCGGCAACTCGCGGAGTGTCAGCGGGTTGCCGCGAGCCTCGGCCAGGAGGCGCCTGCGTACCGCCGGAGACAGGGCGGGAAAGCGCTCCGTCAACAGCGAGGCCGCCGCCGGCTCGTCCAGCGGCCCGAGTTCGTGGACGTATGCGGTTGCGGCTTCGGTCCGTGCGCCGTGGTTGCCGCGCATGACGGCCAGGACCCCGATCCGGGTCCCGGCGAGATCGAGTGCCCGCAGCACCGCCGCGCTGTCTCGATCCAGCAGCGGCAGGTCGTCGATCGCCAGCAGCAGGGCGTGGGTTCGCGATGCGCGCCGGAGCAGCACCATGGTGGCGTCGGTGACGACGTCCCGGGCGGGGGTCGGTCCGGAGGCGAAGCCGAGGGCCGCCGTGAGTGCGTCGCGGTGCGCACCGGGAAGCTCGGCGAGCCCGTCGAGCAGCGGATGGAGAAGCTGATGGAGTCCGGCGAAACGCAGGTCCTCCTCGAACTGCGCGCCGGCGGCCCGAAGCACCCGGACGCCCGCGTCGACGGCTCGTTCGGCCGCGGTACGCAGGAGCGCGCTCTTGCCGACGCCCACGTCCCCGGTGACCAGCAGGGCCCCGCCGGCCCTGCCTGCGGTGTGGTCGACGAAGGCGCCGACGACGGCGAGATCGTCGTCGCGACCGTGGAGTACTCGACGCGGTTCGGGTGGTGCGGTGACGCCGGTCCTCACGACGCGCCTCCCGCGTGACTCGCGCTGCCGTGCACCGCGAAGATCCGTCGGAGGCGATCGCCGGTGTTCATTCGCATCCCCTCCCGGGTCGTGCCGCCTCGCTGGTGTCGCGTTCGGCAGCGTTTGCCGCTGCCGGACGCGACACTAGGCCCTTCACGATCCCGCCGATTGAGTCGAATGACGTGGATCGCAGGAGCGGGAGCGAGCCCCGGCGGCGAGTCGTGGTGCCCGACGGTGGCCGCGGGCCTACTCCGCGGTGGGCTCCCCGGTGCCCAGGGCATCTCGCAGTCCGGCCCGGGTGGTCACGCCGAGCTTGGGATAGATCTGGTAGAGGTGGGTGCCGACCGTGCGTGGCGACAGAAACAGGCGCTCGGCGATCTGCTTGTTCGTCAAGCCCGCCGCGGCCAGCTTGGTTATCTCCCGCTGCTGTGGCGTCAAGGAGGCGATGCCACCGGCCTGGAGCCTCCCCCGTACTCCGCCGGCCGCCCGCAATTCCCTGCCGGCGTGGGCGGACCACGGCGTCGCGTTCAGCCGCTGGAAGGTGTCGAAGGCGTTGCCGAGGTGTCTGCGCGCGTCGACCGCGGATCGCCCGTGACGCAGGCGTTGCCCGTAGGACAGTTGGATGCGGGCCTGTTCGAAGGGCCACCGCTCCGCTCCGGCCACGGCGAGCGCCGCTTCGAAGTGCTCCGCGAACCGGCCGTCGGGAGCCACCATGCCGGCTGCTCCCGCGGTGACGAGTGCCAGGCGCGAGGAAAGCGCGGGGACGCGCAGGTCCCGCAGCGCCGCGACGTGCCGAGCGGCCTCCGTACGCAGGCCGGCGCGTACCGCCGCCTCGACGAGGTCCAGGGCGGTCCACAGGGTGTAGGGGACGTAGCGTCGCAATTCCCCGGGCGGCGTAATCGAGGAGGCGTGCGCGAAGGCGTCCTGATACTTCCCGTGTCCCAGGGACGAGAGGGCCTCGATGCCGTGCCCGTAGGCGAGGAGGAGTCCCACTCCGCGCGGCGCCGCCCAGCGGGTCATCGCGTCGGCCGCGGCCCGCGCGTGCTCGGTCCGGCCGCGCGCCGCCGCGACCAGCGCGTCCTGATGGACGTACAGCCACCTCAACAACGGGTAGCCGTGCAATTCGCACAGGCGGATCCCTTCCGCGCACAGTTCCAGCGCCTCGTCCCACTGGCCGGCGAACCAGTCGTCGTTGGCCAGCAGGACCTCGGCCTGGATCTGCGAGGTGACGGCGCCGCCGTCCCGGCCGTGGTCGACAACCGCCTGTAGGGGGCCTCGGCACGCGCGTTGTCGATCGAGGTAGGCGCCGGCGATCGCGACCCGCGTCACCAGTGCCGGATCGGGTTCTCGGCTCAACTCGCCGATCAGGTCGTCGAGTTCGTCCAGCACCGCGAGGGCTCGATGCGCCGGGTCGCCGAAGGTCTTGGCAAGGACCGTCAGGTACGGCGGTGGCGGCGGTGCGAAGCGGGCGATCAGGCCGTCCATCGACCGCCACAACTCGGCCCGGCCGCCGAAGACACAGATGGCGACGAGGAACCACAGGGCCTCGGCCAGGCCGTGGTCGCCGCCGTCCAGCAGGTCGCGAATCGCGATCGCCCCGAAGAGCATGCGATGTGCCGCGTTGACGTCGCCCTCGCCGTTGAGCAGGTACGCCGCCGCCGCGACCGCTGCGGCGAGTGCGTCGGCGCCGCCCGGGTCGGCGTGCTGCGCGTCGGCCAGCAGTCGCGGCACGCTGCCGATGTCCCCGGTGATCTCCGCTCCGACGTACGCGGCGCGGGCCAGTCTGCGGCCCCGCTCGCGGCCGACGGGGGTGAGGTCGGCCGCGCGCAGCAGGGCGGTGACCGCGCCCACCGCGTCGCCTCGGGCCAGGTTGCGATCGGCCGTTTGCTCCAGGAGTGCCGCGATCGACTCGTCCGCGACCTCGGCGGCCTGGGCCAGGTGCCAGGCACGCCGGTCGGGCTGGTCCGCCATCTGCTCGGCGATCGCCGCGTGGAGGTCGCGCCGCTCGGTTTCGGTCGACATCGCGACGACCGCGGATCGCATCAGTGGGTGACCGAACGCCAGTCGCCGCCGCTGCCGGTCGACCCGGATCAACCGGGCGCGCTCCGCCGGTGCGAGGTCGTCGATGGCGCTCGGGCCGAAGGCGGCGACGAGGACGCCCGGATCACCGGTGGCGTCGAGGGCGGCGAGCAACAGGGCGCGCCTGGTCGCGGCCGGGAGCGGATCGACCCTGGCGGCGAACAGTTGTTCCAGCCGTCGGCTCAACGGCACGGCCGGAGTGGGTCCTCGTGCGTCGCGCCGATCGGCCAGGAGTACGGGCAACTCCAGCAGTGCCAGCGGATTTCCGGCGGCCTCGTCCAGAACCTGCCGACGCACTCTCGGCGCGAGGGTCGGGAAGCGCCGGTCGACCAGGTCGGCGGCGGCGGTTCGGCCGAGGGGCACCACCTCGAGAGCGGCGAGCCCACCACCGTCGAAGAAGCTCGACTCACCGGTACGGAACGCTCCGAGGAACCCGGTCCTGGTGCCGGTGAGTCGTCGCGCGACGAAGGCGAGTACGACCGCGCTCATCCGGTCCAGCCAGGGGAGATCGTCCACGACGACCAGGAGTGGGCCGTCGTCACCGGAGGGTTCGAGGAGGGACAACACCGCGTTCGCCACGGCCAGCCGGTCGGGCGGCGGTCCCTCGTCGAGCCCGAGTGCCGTCGCCAGGACGCGCCGCTGCGGCGGGCTCAACGCGTCCAGTCGCGGCAGGATCGGGGTCAACAGCCGAAGCAGGGCCGCGTACGCCAGATCCGCTTCGACCTCGAAGCCGACGGTACGAACCACGGGGACCCCGCCGGCGTCGGCCGCCTGTTCCGCGGCGTCGAGCAGGACCGTCTTCCCGACGCCGGCCTCTCCGTGGAGCACGAGGGCGTCCCCGTCACATGCGGCCCCGAGTACGAACTCCTCGACGACCTTCAACTCCTGCTCGCGACCGACCAACCGGCCGACCGTTGTCGGCGGGAGGCCATGGTGCGGTGCGCTTCCCGGGCCGAGGGGACCATCGTCAGGTGTCACAGGCTGCACGGTACCTGCGGTCCGATCGGCATACCACGGGCGCGGAACGTGGGCACACGGCAGGATGACGAGTTGGGGTACGAGGTGCCGATCTCCGTACCGGGCGTGCGGCGTGCCCCGGGCTTCGTGGCGGGCGTCCTGCGTCACCGACGGGCGGTGTGGGGCTGTCGCCCGCCGGTGGCGCTAGCGGACGGACAGCGTGTGGGCGGCCCGGTTCACGACCGCCGCCACGGCCGCGGGGTTGGACACGTAGACGGCGTGGCTCCCCGGGGATTCGGTGACGACCGATCCGGCGCGTTCGGACATGGCCCGTTGGGCGGCCGGCGGGATCATGCGGTCGTCGGTGGCGACGAGGTACCACGACGGCTTGGTCCGCCACGCCGGCTCGGACACCGCGCCGTCGAGGGCGTCGATGCCCCACGGCACCTGGGCATCCGCCATGAACGCCGCGAGTGTCTCGGGCAGATCGGCGGCGAACGACTCGGCGAACCTGTCCCGGTCCAGGTACAGGAACCCGTCCCGGGGCGGCAGGATCGGTGGGACGGGCGCACCGGGCGCCGGGTCGGCGGTCAGCGACGCGACCGACTCGCCCGTGTCGGGGGCGAAAGCCGCGATGTAGGCGAGCCCTGCGACGTTCGGGTGGCTGCCCGCCTCGGTGACTACGACGCCGCCATAGGAGTGGCCCACCAACAGGGCCGGTCCGTCCAGCTCGTCGAGGACCCGGTGGGTGGCGACCACGTCGTCGGCCAGCGACGCGGTCGTGTTCTGCACCACGGCCACCCGGTAGCCGTCCGCGGTCAGGTGGTCGTAGACGCCCTGCCAACCGGATCCGTCGACGAACCCACCGTGGACCAGCACGATGTTCCGCACTTCGCTCACCGCGGTGCCTCCTTCGCCGGGAGCATCGCCCGGGCTCGACGGGGGAGATGACGGCAACGCTAGGAGCACGACCCCGAATCCCGATTGCGGCACATGACGTATCCGGCCCGGTGCCCGCCGCCACTACGTCATCCGACTCATGAACGAGGGTGTCCGCAGCCACTGAAGGGGCGAGGTCCCGACGGCGCCCGGGTCGTTCGGTGGGGCGACCCATGGGGAACCGCTCCGCCCCGAAAGCCCGTGGACGCAGGGTGCGTTGACATGTCGAACCAGGGGCCGTCCTCGGCAGGACCCCGGCGAGCACCGAGACGCGGTCGTGCACGTGCAACGGAACCAGCGGGACGAGCCGACCTTTCGGCCGACACCGCTCGCCGCGGGAACGGCGTCGCCGTCGAGGCCGTCCGACACTCGCCCCTCGGCCCGCATGTCCGGGGGATCGGCCGGCGGGACTCAGGATTTCGGCACCGACACGGGGGTACCCGGGGTTCGTGCTCGAGTGACGGCGGTGTGGAGGGCCTTGGGGTCGTCGGCGTGGAGTCTGATCACGGTGACGTGGCGGGATGCGCCCAAGAACGTGGGTGCGTCCACCGGCGTGGTCAGCTCCAGGGTGATGGAGGTCTGCGAGGCGACGGGGAGGTTCAGTTCGCCGCTCTTCTTGTCGTGGGTGAAGCGTGCCTCGAGGCGGACGGCGGCGACGTGGTCGAGAGGGACGCGGATGTCGACTCGGGCGCCCTGCCGAACGCGCAGGATTCCGTCCGCGAGGACGTGCGGTCGGGTGACGGCCGCGGCCTGCACGCCGAGGACGAACAGGACGGTGTAGACGTCCAGGGCCAGAAGGACGTAGTGGAGGACGGGCAGTCCGGAGAGGAGGAACGAGACGGCGGCGGTCTCGACGACGCACCCGAAGGCGAGGCAGTACACCGTCAGGGCCTGATCGCGGGCGTGGGTGAAGACCGCGTCGGCGCCGGCGACGCCGTGCGGTCGGTGGGCGACCCAGCGGACCAGGCTTTCCCAGATCCGCCTCTCGTGCGTCAGGATCCGCAGGACCGGTCCGGGCACGATCCGCCCGAGCGCCGCCCGGGCGGGAGCAGCCGACGAGGACACGGTTACCGGGGTCCTCGCAGTGGTCATGTCGCTCCCTCCCGGCGTTTCCTCACGAGTTCGAGCGCGCTTCGGACGACGGCCGCCTGGGCGGGGGCCAGATCCGCGAAGAAGGCGTCCGCCACGGCATTGGCCCGGGTGTCGGTGTCGTCCGCCGCCACCTCGTCGGGCAGCAGGGCCGCCGGCGCCGCAGCGGCCGGTGGTACGCGCGGGTCGTCCGGGGGAGCGTCGGTGAGGGCATCCAACAGGCCGTACACCTGCGCCGCGTGCTCCCGCATCCCGTCCAGCGCCGCCATCAGCCGGACCCGTTTCTCCTCGGGGAGGGCGACGTCGAAGAGCACGAGATGCTCCCGGTCCTTCGCGGCGACGGGCGAGTCGGGCAGCTCGCCGAGATCGGCCAGCAGCGTGGTGAGTTCCGGGGACAACGGCCCCTCGGCGGGGAGCCGGCCGGCCCGCGCCTCGGCCAGGAGCGAGGCGAGCCGGGCGCGCCGTTCCCGGATGACGGTCTCCTGACGTGAGAGGTCGGCGTCCGGTTCCTCCAGGACCTCCACCAACTCCCGGCCCGCATCGTCCGCGAGGACGTCCCGCACCTCGTCGAGGCCGAGCCCGAGCTCGGTCGGCCGTCGGATTCGGGCGAGCAGCACGGCCTCCCCGAGGCCGTACTCGCGATACCCGTTGGCGCGCCGCGCGGGCTCGGGAAGCAACCCGAGATGGTGATAGTGCCGCACGGCCCGCGGTGTGATACCGACGAGCGCGGCGAGTTCGCCGATTCGCATGCCATCAGTGAAAACCATGACGTTGCGACAACGTCAAGGACGCCCCGAGCGCGTACGGTGTCCGATCTCGGATGTGCAGGGCGTATTGAATTATCACCGGAGCGTCATCTAGAGTTTTCGGTATGGCGGATCAGATTACCGGCGGACCGGAACTTCTTACATATGTCCGGGAGTTCTCCCTCAGGGAAGACGAAATTCTCCGCGACCTGCGACGGACGACTGCTGAGCTACCCGCCGGGAAAACGATGCAGGTCATGCCCGAGGAGGGGCAGTTCCTCGCGATGCTGGTCGCGGCGACCGGTGCCGCGGAGGTGCTGGAGATCGGTACCTTCACCGGGTACAGCACCCTGTGCATGGCCCGTGCGCTGCCCTCGCATGGGCGCTTGGTCACCTGCGACATCAGTGCGCGCTGGCCCGAGATCGGCGCTGAATACTGGCGGCGGGCCGGTGTTTTCGAACGCATCGAGGTTCGTATCGGCGCGGCGACCGAAACTCTCCGGGAATTGATCGCCGAGGGCCGGTCCGGCGAATTCGGCCTTGTTTTCGTCGACGCCGACAAGTCGAATTACTCGCGATACTACGAGCTCGCTCTGCAATTGGTGCGGCCGGGTGGATTGTTGGTGCTGGACAATACGCTCTTCTTCGGTCGGGTCGTCGATCCCCTCGCCGTGGACCCGGACACCGTCGGCGTCCGGGAGGTCAACGCCACGATTCGGGACGACCGGCGGGTGGACATCTGCATGCTTCCCATGGCCGACGGCATCACCCTGGTCCGCCGGAGGTGACCGCCCTCTCGGTGAGGTTCGGTGCGATCAGCCGAAGCGTCTCGGGAGCACGCCGCGCCCCGGCCACCAGGTGGAGCACCTGAACGCCCTCGGCGAAATCCCGCTCGACCGCCCCGTCCCCACACCCGCACGGCGACTCGTCGAATCCGGCGAACCGGTAGGCGACCTCCATCATGCGATTGCGGTCCGTGGCGCGGAAGTCCGCCAGCAGGTGTACACCGGCCCGGGCCGCCTGGTCGACCAGCCAGTTCAGGATGATCGTGCCGGCACCGAACGCCACCACACGACACGAGGTGGCGAGCAGCCTGAGACGCCACACACGCGGATGCTTCCGCAACAGCACCACGCCCACCGCGCCGTGTGGCCCGAAGCGGTCGGTGAGCGTGGTGACCAGAACCTCGTGGTGGGCATCGTCGAGGAGGGCGCGCAGCGTCGCGTCGGGGTAGTGCACCCCCGTCGCGTTCATCTGGCTGGTGCGCAGCGTCAACTCCTCGACCCGGGACAGCTCCTCCTCCGTGGCCCGCCCGATGCGCATCACCATCTCCAGCGAGCGCAGGAAGTCGTCGTGCGAGCCGGTGAATCGTGTGCGTTCGTCCGTGCGCCGAACCCCGGCCCGGTACATCGTCCGGCGCCGGCGCGCGTCGACGGTCACCGTCCTCGGGCTGAACTCGGGCCGATCGAGCAGCGTCGCGGCATCCTCTGCCCGGTAGCAACGTACGTCCGGAAGTTGGTGGGCGACCTCGGCCCGCTCGGCCGGCTGGTCGTCGATGAAGGCGATGGCGGAGGGCGCGAACCCCAGCCGCTCGGCGATCCGCCGAACACCCTCCGACTTGCGCCCCCAGCCGATCTCCGGCACGACGAACCAGTCGGCCATCCCCAGCGCCCGCAGCCGGGCCCAGGCCGGGTCGTGATCGTTGCGGCTGCACACGGACTGCAGGATGCCGCGCCCGTCCAGGCCGGCGATCACCTCGCGGATCGCCGGGAACGGGACGACGTGCTCGTCCTCCAGCAACGTGCCGTGCCAGAGCGTGTTGTCGAGGTCCCAGACGAGGCACTTGACCAGCGTGGGCGGCATGTCCGGTTCCAATGAGCCGGGTTCGTCGACGGCCATGATCGGGATCACCGCCGACCCAGCACGTGGTCGGCCAACATCAACTGACACATCTCGTTGCTGCCCTCGATGATCTCCATGAGCTTGGCGTCGCGGTACGCCCGCGCGACGACATGACCGTCCTGTACCCCGGCCGACGCGAGCACCTGGACGGCCGCCGCCGCGCCCTTGACCGCGTTCTCCGCCCCGACGTATTTCGCCAGTACGACGGCCGCGGCCAGGTCGGAGGCGTGCTCGTCCCAGCAACGACTCGCGTACTCGCAGACCCGGGTCGCCACCTGCTCGGCGGTCCACAACTCGGCCAAGTGCCGTGCCACCAACTGATGTTGCGCCAGCGGCCGACCGAACTGCTCCCGGGACAGCGCGTGTCCGACGGCCGCCGCCACACAGGCCCGCAGAATGCCCACACACCCCCAGGCGACCGAGACGCGACCATAGGCCAGAGCCGTCGTCACCAGCAGGGACAACGGCTGACACCCACCGCCCAGCAAACTCTCCAGTGGCAACCGCACCCGGTCGAACCGGACTTCCGCGTGTCCGGCCGCCCGACAACCCAGCGGGTCGGCCACCCGGGAGATCCGGACCCCGGGGGTGTTCCGGGGCACCACAACCACGGCTCCGCCTTCACCCATCCGGGCAACGACCAGGAACACATCGGCGTGGTCGGCCGCGGTCACCCACTTCTTGCGGCCGGTGAGCAGCACGCCGTCGCCGTCTACGGCGACGGTGGTCGCGACGGCGGACAGGTCACTGCCCGCCTGCACTTCGCTGAAAGCCATCGCCGCCGTGTCACCCGAGGCCAACCGCGGCAACATCTCCGCCGCCTGCGCCGGATCACCCATCCGTTCGATCGTCCACGCGGCCATGCCCTGCGAGGTCAGCACGCTGCGCAACGAACCGCACAGACTGCCGACATGCGCGGTGAACTCGCCGCCGTCCGTGCTCGACCACCCCAAACCGCCGTACTTCTTTGGAATCTGCACCGTGAGCAGGCCGGCCGCGCCGAGTTTGCGGATGACGTCGTCGGGGAGTCGGCCCGCGCGGTCCCAGTCGCCCGCCCGGTCACCGACCAGTTCGGTGACGGTCGAGGCCGCCGAGCCGACGGTTTCACGCACCGGGGCCTCCGGGGACCGACTGCCGCAGTCGTTCGACGAGTTCGGCCATGCGCACTACCGTGCGAAAGTTGTCCATCCGCAGATCGGCGCCGCGGATGGCGATGTCGTACGTCCGTTCCAGATACACCACCAGCTCCATGGCGAAGAGCGAAGACAGGCCCCCGGGGCCGAAGACGTCCGCGTCGGTGGTCCAGGCCCGCCCCGTGTGCCGGGCCAGGAAGCGCAGCAGTTCCGCCTCGACGCCGTCCGGGTCGACGCCGGGCTCCGGCGGCGCCGGATCGGGCGACTCGAACGATTCGGACGACACAGTCATGCCTGTTCTCCCTCGTATGGGTAGAAGCCGTGCCCGCTCTTGCGGCCGAGTCGGCCGGTGCGCACCATCTCGAGGAGCAGTTCGCAGGGGCGGCATCCCTCGTCGCCGGTCCGGTCGTGCAGCACCCACAGCGAGTCGACCAGGTTGTCCAGTCCGATCAGATCCGCGGTGCGCAGCGGGCCCGTCGGGTGGCCCAGGCACCCCTGCATGAGCCGGTCCACCGACTCGACGCTCGCGGTGCCCGCCGCCACCACCCGGACCGCGCTGTTGATCATGGGGTGCAGGATGCGACTGGTCACGAACCCCGGCGCGTCCTCGACCACGATCGGCTCCCGCCGCAGCGCGGCGAGCAGGGTGCGAAGGGCGTGCATGGTGACCTCGCCGGTGTGCGTGCCCCGGATCACCTCGACCGTGCGGATCAGGTGCGGTGGGTTCATGAAGTGCGTGCCGATCAGATCCGCCGGGCGGGCCACCGCCCGGGCCAGTTCGTCGATCGGGATCGCGGACGTGTTGGAGATGATCGGGGTGCCCGGAGGGACCAGTGCGGACACCTCCGCGAGGACCTTGGCCTTGGCGTCGGCGTCCTCGGTGACCGCCTCGATCACCGCCCCGGGGGCCGAGGCGTCGGCCGTCGTCGCCTCGGTGAAGGAGGTTGCCCTGAGGAGAACGCCCGTGCCCGCGCCGTCCGGCAGCGCGTCCATCAGTCGGGCCATGCGCACCATGCGATCGATGCGCGCGGGGGCCTCGTCCAGTCGGCGTCGGTCCGGATCGACGAGCGACACCGCGACCCCGTGCCCGATCGCCAGCGCGGCGATGCCCGACCCCATCACCCCCGCGCCGACGACGGCCAATCGTCGCCCGATCTCCGGCGTACCGTTCTCCGCTGCCATGTCGTCTCTCTTTCGGTCCCGGCCGGGCCGGTTACGGGGACACGAGGCCGTCCGCGGGCTTCGGGTCCGCGCCCGCGAGCTTCGCGTCGATACCCTCGGGGTCCTCGGTCTCCATCCGGACACCCTCGACGCCGGCGTAGAACTGCTGTGCCCACAACCGGTATCGGCCGATGGGCCCGTCGCCCTTGGCGAGCTTCGGCTGTTCGACGTGTTCCTGGTGGTTCCACATCAGCAGGTCGGCTCCGGTGTCCAGGCTCGCCAGCCGCTGGATCAACGAGCTGCCCAGTCGCGCGACGGGCATCGTGGCCGCGCGTGCGATGCTCTCGGGCAGGCCGGGCACGCGGCCCAGTTCCAGCTTCGTGCCGAAGCGCAGGTGGATGCGCCCGGGAGTGGTCGGCGTCGCGTGGAGCATCACGTGGAGGTTGCCCGCGCCCCGCGGCAGGACCGTACGGGCCGCGATGGTGGCCAGGCCGATCACGGTGAGCGTGTACGACTGGCGGAAGCCGCGCATGACGGTGCCGCGCGCGGTCGCGGTGACCGTGGCGACCGGCTCCCCGGGCATCGGCTTGCCGTCGATGTCGAGATCTTGAAGACCGTGCAGTGCGGGCAGGTGGCCCCAGTCGAAGGCGTTCTCGATGACGTCCTGCGGATGCCCGGCGATGTCGAACGTGTCGTGGCTGTACGGCTGCCGGTCGTCCATGGGCAACACCGGCACCCGCCACTGCGGCGGCAGGCCGAGGGCATGCCGCCACACGTAGATCGAGCCGTTGGCCTCGCACACCGGGTACGGGGTCAGCGACGCCTTCGGGGGCAGCCGGCCGTAGCCGGTGCGCACGCAGGTGCCGGCAGGGTCGAACGCGAAGCGGTGGAAGGGGCAGACGATGTCCTCGCCCTCGATCGAGCCGCCGACCCCCAGGTGCGCGCCCAGGTGCGGGCAGCGCGGGTGCACGGCCCGGAGCACGCCCTTGGTGGTGCGGTACAGGACCACTTCGGCACCCGCGAGCGCCCGGGTGGTGATGGCGCCGGGGCGCACCTCGTCCGAGAAGGCCAGGCAGAACCAGCCGTTCGGGTGCGGGCGGGTTGGGGCGTGCAGGGTATCGGCCGGAGCCGCTCCGGACGTGCCGACGCGGCGGGCCCGCAGAAGCCCCTTGACCAGTGGCTTCACATGAGGCCTCATGGCATCGCTCCTAGTGGTCGATGGGGCAACCGCCGGTGCCCGGCGTGGTGGGGGGCGGGGTGGCCGCGGACCGCGTCGCGTGCGCGCGCGGTTCGGCGGTGACGGTGTCGCTCGCGCGGCGTGCGTCGAGGCGCAGGTGCAGTCCGCGCGAGCTGAGACTGGTCTCCACCTTGGGGCGGAAGGGTTCGTCGCCGACCGGGACGAGGTGCCAGCGGGCGACGATGGCGGTCAGCGCGAGGATGGCCTCGGTGAGGGCGAACTGGTCCCCGATGCACTTGCGGGGGCCGGCACCGAAGGGGATGTAGGTGGCCCGGTCGGGCTGGGCCCCGAGCCAGCGGTCCGGGTCGAACCGGTCGGGCTCGGAGTACAGGTCGGATCGGCGGTGCAGGAGGTAGGGGCTGAGCACGATGGTGCTGCCGCCCTTGAAGCGCACTCCGCCGAGCTCGGCGTCCTCGCGGAGGGTGCGCGTCATCATCCAGGCGGGCGGATACAGCCGCAGCGTCTCGGTCACGACGCGGCTCGCCAGGCCGAGCGAGGGCAGGTGTCCGGCGTGGAGTGTGCCGCCGTTGTCGGCCAGGACCTCGTCGGTCTCGGTCTGGAGGCGGCGCTGTACGTGCGGGTTGTCGGCGAGCAGGTGCAGTGCCCAGGCCAGGGTGATGGCCGTGGTCTCCATCCCGCCCAGGAAGAACGTCAAGGCCTCGTCGGCCAGTTCGGTGTCGCTGAGTTGCTTCTCGCCGCCCTCGCTCTCCTCGTCGACCGCGCCGATCAGCGCGGAGAGCAGGTCGGCGTGGTCGGTGGGGTCGGCGCGGCGCTCGGCGATGATCTCCTCGATGGTGGCCGACAGTCGGTGTCGGGCCTCGTCGTAGCGTCGCTTCTTGGGGGTCGGCAGCCCGCGCAGCAGGGCGGGCGTCATCATCCGGCGAAAGAACGCGCTGACCACGGTGGAGGTGTCGGTCAGGGCCCGCCGCATGGTCTCCTCCGGCAGGGCGCCGCTGAACATCGTCTCCATGGTGGCGCGTGTGGTCAGCGTCATCATTTCCTGGGTGATGTCGACGACGTCGCCGTTGCGCCAGGTCGCCGCCTTCGTCTGGGCCGCGCGGGCGAACACCGCGCCGTACCCGGTGAGTCGGGTGGGATGGAAGGACGGCTGGCACAGTCGGCGCTGACGCCGGTGCAGGGGGTACGCGCAGGTGGACAGGCCGTCGCCGATGACCTCGCGGATGCGGTCGTAGATGGCGCCGCCCTTGTCGAAGACGCGGTCGTTGAGGAAGACCTGCCGGGTCAGTCCCGGGTCACAGATCATCACGGCGGAGCTGGGGCCGAGCCGGATGCGGACCATCTGGCGGTAGCCCGACAGCGATGTGATGAAAGCCAGCGGATCGCGCAGCAGCGGTAGCGCGTGACCCAGCAGCGGCAGGGCACGCGGGGCCAGCGGAATCGCCGCGACGGTGGTGGTACCGGTGGTGGGCATGGACGACCTCATTCCGGGCGTGTCCGAGCGGCCGGTGCCGCGGGGGTGGTGTCGCGGGTGACCTCGATCAGGGCGGTGGTCCAGCGGAAGCCGAGCCCGAAGCTGAGCACCAGGACGCGGTCGCCGGCCCGCGCGGTCCCCGAGCGGAACAGCCGGTCGAGGCCGAGCAGGATGTCGCACGGCCCGGCATGGCCGAGGTGCCGACCGAATGTCCAACTGGTGTCCTCGCAGCGCAGATCCAGCGGTGACCCGGCGAGCACCAGGTCGAGCACGATCGACCCGATCGCGATGGCCACCACGTGCGTGACGTCGCCCGGCTTCGTGTCGGTCTCGTCGAGGACGGTCTCGACGCAACGCCGGGTGGCGCGTTGCAGCGTGTCCATGTGCGGCATGAGCCCGCTGTCCTCGATGGGGAACGGCCGACCGCCGCCGGCGTGGCCCGTCCCGGCCCGGGTCAGCACCTCCAGGCGCGGCTCCACGGCTTGCGCGGTCGCGGACAGCCGGGCGAAGCCGGTGCCTCGGGTCAGCACGGCGGCGGCGCCCGTGTCGCCGGCCACGTAGCCCATCTCCCGGGCGCCGCCCCAGCGTTGTTCCGGGAATCGGGCACCGGCGGTGACCAGCGCAGCCTTCGCGGCGGGCCGGGCGGTGAGGTGCTCGGCGGCGGCGATCAGCGCGGCGGCCCCGCCGTCGCTGGCGGCGCACAACTCGTAGCCGACGGTGTGTGCTCCGCCGAGCACGCGCAGCAGGTAGGTCCCGGGTGTGTAGTGGTCCTCGTCCTGGAAGTTGGCGTGCACGAGCGTGCTGAGGTCGGCGGGCGCGACGTCGGCGTGGCGCAGCGCCTTGAGGCCGGCGCGGGCGGCCATGTGCGTCGGCGTGTGATCGGTCGCGATGGCGGCCGAGGTGAATCCGTTGAGCGTGGCCGGACGGGGCTCGACGACGGGTGCGTCGCGTGGATCGGGTACGGGGACGATGGGTGGGATCCAGGCGCCGGTGCCCGCGATCGTGATGTCCTGCCACAACATCGATGTCTCCTCGACTGTCACGAATCGGCTCTCGGGAATCGGCTGTCACGCATCGATCGATCGGCGGGTGTCGGCGAGGGGCCGGACGAGTTCGCCGCTGTGGTCGGGGTCGTGTGCGCTGACCGAGGCGATCCGGGCGAGCGTGTGGCCGTCGGCGGTGGCGGCGGTCAGGATCCCGGTGGAGAAGTCGCAGTGCAGCCGGATGGTCGGGTGTGCCGCACCGAGTCGGCAGTCGTTGCCCGGCCCGCCGAAGTCGACCTCGCCGAGGCCGGCCATCGGGCCGACCCGGGGCGGGAGTTCGCCGGCGGGTGGCAGCAGGAGCAGGTGCACCATCGCGTCCAGCAGGATGGCGGGCACGATCGCGTCGGACAGAGCCGGCGCCCAGGTGACGTGGTCGAAGCCGAACGAGGCGCTGTTCCCGTCGGGGCCCCGGGCGTGGTCGCGGGTGCCGGCGAAGGGGCCGGTGAGCGAGATCGGCGGGTCGGGGGTGTAGACGGGCATCGCGAAGTCGGGTTCGGGGTGGTGCGCCGAGCAGTCCGGGGGTGGGGCGAGGGTGGGATATCGCCGGGCCAGGTTGACCTTCGTCTCGCACAGCAGGTCGTTGAAGCGCAGGACCCGGTCGTTGCGGCCGACGCGGTGGGTCGTCATACGGACGGCGACCTCGGCGTGGTCCCGGTGCCGGCTCGTGACCCGGGCCTCGACCGCGACGGTGCGCCGCGGCCCGGTGAGCCCGACCGTGATCGAGGTGTGGCAGCGCAGGTCGCGGAATCCGGTGACCACGAGATCGGGGCACAACAACGAGGCCGCGCCGGCGGCGGCTTCGAGGGTGAACGTGCCGGGCAGCGTGTACTCGCCGTTGACCCGGTGGTGGCGCATCCAACGGCCGTCGCGTTCGGCCAGGGTGCGGGGCTCCCAGGTCTTGGTCAGGACGATCCATTTCGTGCCGCGATGGAGGACGCCGTCGAGCAGCGGCGTGCGCACGGCTGGATCCGGTACGGCGGGCGGCGGCACGTCGGGGGTGGGCATACGAAGGCCGTCGGGTGAGCCGTGCGCGGCGATTCCGCGTGTGTGCAGCAGGGTGCGCTCGTCCTCGCGGACGAAGAAGGTCACTCCGTCGGCCGGGGGCCGGGTGACGGCGGCGAGGAACTGGGCGCAGCCCAGCGCGTTGTCGATGTAGGCGTCCATACGGTTGCGTTTGAGCGTTTCGCGCATGGTGACACTGCTGGCCACGCCGGCTTCGAGCCAGCCGCTCCACAGGATCGCGAACTCGTGCCGGTCGTTCGGCGCATGGCGACGGGCCCGGGCGCTCGCGTACGCGAGGTATTCGTTCGCGGTGCAGTAGTCGACGTCGCCGGGTGCGGGCGCGAGTGCCGCGAGGGTGCTGAAGTTGACCCAGGTGCGGGGCGGATGCCCGGCCAGGGCACGTTTGAGGTTGCGGTATCCGGTCGCCTTGGTGGCCCGCACCGCGCGGAAGTCGGCCAGGGTCTTGGCGTGCAGCGCGCGCGAACGCAGTTCCAGCACGGTGTTGACGAGCAGGTCGATGTGCCCGTGACGGTCCAGGACCTCACCCAGGACGGCGGTGGTGCGTTCGGCGTCGAGGACGTCGCACACGCGGTGGTGCACCCGGTCGGCGCCGCACAGGTCGGCCAACCGGCGCATGGTGCGGCCCACCTCCAGGCGCGCCTGGGCCTTGTCGTACAGGGCGCGCAGCTCGCCCACCGACGCGTCGGGGCGTTCGCGGCGTCCGGCGACGATGAACTCGGCCTGCGGCGGGAGTGTTTCGCCGGGTTCCGGGGGTGGGGTGCGACCGACGACGTACACGTGGGGTCGGTCGACGGTGCGGGCGAGCGCGTGCATGATCTCGGGGGTGATGCCGCGGGCTCCGCCGAAGGCGACCACGACCGCGCCGGGCGGCAGTGGGGCCCGCGCCGACGGGGTCGGTGCGTCGTCGTCGTCGACGACCGCCATGGTGAGCCAGGTGCCCGCGCGGCAGGCGAGCGTGTGGGTGGGCACCTGGGCGCCGGCCGCCCGCGCCAGCCGGGACAGGGCGGTGGCGGCGTCCGGTGCGTCGGTGAGCAGGGCGACGCCGCCGCACTGGCGGATCTCGGCGCGCACCGAGCGGACGAGACCGACGATCAGCGCGCTCGACGGGGACGGCAGGTCGTCCGGTATCGCGCCCAGCAGGACGGCGGCCAGCGAGCCGCCGTTGCGCAGTGCGGGCAGTGCGGCCTGGACCGTGGTGAACGTGAGGTCTTGCAGATCCTCCATCCGGCCCATCTCGGCGTCGTCGGTGCCGTCGCCGTCGAGACCGCCGTCATCGTGGGGCAGGCGGGTCAGGACCCGGATGTGGCGGGGGACGAACGGCAGGTCGGCCAGGGCGCCGGCCGCGTCTTCGGGCGGTACGTGGGTGGTGGCGCCGATACCCGGCCTCGGCGCCCACACCGCGACGTCCGGACCGCCGGTCGCCGCTGCGGCGAGGTCGGGGGAGTCGGTGATGACGACCGTGCCCGGCGGAACGGCCGGCGTGGCCGCGTCCGCGGGGGGTGGCGTGGTGGGGACGAGGCGGATGGTTTGGCGGCGGCCGAGATATGCCTCGGAGCGCTGTTCGACCGGCGCGACCGGGCCGGGTGGTGTGGCGTGTCGGTTCGGTGCGATCGGGCCGGGAGTGGTGTGCGCGCGCGGTACGCCCGGGGCCGGCTTGGTGCGCCCTTTCGGCTCGACCCGGGTGGGCGTACGGTGCTCCGGCTCAGTGCGGTCGGCCCGATCCCCCGTGACCTGCCGGGCCGGAACGACCCGCTCCGGGCCGGCCGGCGGGGTGAATCGGATCGGCGGCGATCCGGGGGCGGCCGGCGCGACGACGGTGCCGGATCCGGTGACGACGGCCGCGAGGATCGCCAGCACGGCGTCGAGCGAGAGGTAGGTGTGTCCGGCGTCGGCAAGCACGGGCAGCGAGTGCGCGGGAGTCGCGGTGGCGGCGTCGCCGGAGAGCGCCGTGGACAGGACGCCCAGGATCGGAAGGTCGTGTTCGTGTGCCGTGGAGCGCCTGGCGATCGCCAGCACGGCGGCGCCCTCCGCGATGGATCGGCCGTCCGGCACCAAGCCGGCAAGATGGCGGTCCCAGCCGCTGATCGGGCGCAGGCACACCGCGCCGACCAGGGCCAGGTCGCAGGCCCGGTGCCGGAGTTGACGCAGGGCCACGTCGACGCCGGTGTGCGCGGAGTCCCGGTGCGCGTAGACGCTGGTGCCCATGCCCCGGAAGTCGTAGTAGTTCGCGGCCCGCCCGGACAGGATGCACGAGACGGCGCCGGTGAAGTCGTCCTCGTTCAAGTCGCCGGGAATCACCCCCGCTGCCTCCGCCATCCCCTTCGCGAGGTATTCCTTCAACCGCCCTGCCTGTGCGGGGTCGGGCAGGATGTCGAACGCGGTGGCGCACTCGGCGGCGTGCACCCGCAGCGCGGCCCGGGTGTTGTGGGTGGTCGGCAGTGAGGATCCGACGATGACCGCCGTCGTGGGTCGCAGGAGAGTGCCGGGCTCGCCGAGCCGGTCCAGAAGCGGACCGAGGGCCTGAAGCGTCATCAGGTGCGCGGCGTCCATGTGCCGCATCGTCAGCGGTGGAATGCGCACCTGGCGCGGGGACGGCAGCGGATACGGCAGCCCGAAGCCGGCGTCCGGCCGCGAGGTGCCGCCGGTGAGCCAGGCCGGCACGTCGGCGGGATCCAGGCCGGGCAGGTGGGCGTTCCAGCCGACGACGACCATGTCCTCCATATCGGCGATGTCCGCCCCGCCGCGCCGAGTCGCGGGCGCGGCCTGCGGTACACGATCGGAGAGCACCACGTGCGCGTCGGCGCCGCCGAGGCCGAACGCCGACACGCCGACCACGCGCGGTCGTGCGTGGTCCGTCGGCCATGGCGCGTCCACGAGCGGTACGGTCAGGCGCGAGCCGTCGCCCAGCACGGGGTGCGGGTCGGTGACCACGCACTGCCCGGGAATCGCCTCGCGCTCGAACGCGACCAGCGCGTGGGCCACCGAGACCAGGCCCGCCAGGACCCCGGTGTGGCCGAAGACCTGCTTGTTCGACGTCACCAGGCACGCCCGTTCCCGCGGACCCAACCGGGAGAGCAGCGAGCGCAGTTCGATTTCGTCGCCCACCGGCGTGCCGGTGCCGTGGGCCACGATCCAGTCCACGTCGTCGGCCTCCACGCCCGCGTCGGCCCAGGCCCGGGCGATCGCCGATTCCTGGCCACGCATGGCCGGGGCGTGAATGCCCTTGCCCCGCCCGTCGGCCGCCAGGCCGCTGCCGCGCACCACACCGAGCACCCGGTCGCCGTCCGCCACGGCCCGCGCGTACGACTTGAGTGCGAGCATGACCGCGCCCTCGCCGATCACGGTCCCGTCGGCCGCCCGGTCGAACGGGCGTACGTTGCCGCTCATCGAGATGCCCTGGGCTCGGCAGAAGAGGGTGAACCCGATCGGCTCCACCACCGCGGTGCCCCCGGCGAACGCCACGTCGCACGAGCCGTCGCGCAGCGCCTTGAGCGCCGCGTCGAGGGCGAACAGGCCGCTCGCGCACGCCGAATCCAGGGTCAGGTGTTGAGCGTCGTCCGGGATCAGTCCGCGCAGCGCGTTGCGCGAGACGGACGCGGGCAGGTACGCCTGCGGGCTTCCGCCGTCACCGGCGTAATGCGTGTTGATGGCGTGATCGGCCAACTCGGCCAACCAGTCACCCTCCTGGTCGGCGGGAATCGCCTCGCGCACCATGCGCCGGTATTCGTCGCCGAGCACGACGGCCTGAGGGCCGAGCCCCGTCTGGTCGTGGATGCCGGTGGTCGCGACGAACCAGCGGTCCGTCGAGTGTCGGCGTACTCCCGCCAGGGCCCGGACGGCGCAGTGCCGCAACCACCGGTTGGTACGCGGCCATCCGGGGTGGTCGACGTTGCCGTGCGGTTCGACGATCGATGCGGGGTCGGGGACGAAGGTTTGGACGTAGCCGGCCTCGCGGACGTAGAAGGCGTCGGTGTCCTCCCGGGTGGGCGCCCAGAAGTGCTTCAGGTCGAAAGCGGAGGGCTCGCTGCGGATCAGGGTGCCCTCGCGCAGCCGATCCCAGAACTCCTCCGTGGAGTTGGCGCCGGGCAGGACCAGGCCGAGGCCGACCACCGCGACTGCTTCGGGGTCGGCGCGCGATGTGCGGTCGGACGTGGGAATGGCCGCCGGCGTCGGGGGCGGCGTCGCGGCGACGGGCTCCGGGCGCGCGGCCGGGGGTGGTTCGGAGGTGGGCTTGTTCGCCTCGGGCGTTGTCTGCGTTGCCGTCCCCGCGTTCGGTCGGCCCCGGGTGGGCACGCCCACCCGGTTCGCCAGCTTGCTGTGCAGGCGGGCGCCCTGCATCCCGCCGATGGCGATGCCGCCGTCGGCGACGATGGTCTGTCCGGTGATGAAGGCGGAGTCCGGGTGGAGGAGGTGGGCGATCAACGTGGCGGCCTCCGGTGTCGAGAGGGCGCGGCTCATCAGTTCGCTCGTTTCCGACGGATCGCCGAGCGCCGTCGGAGGGTCGTCCAGATTGTCGACGAACTCACTTGCCACGGTGCCTAGTTGCACGGTGTTGACGCGGATTCCCTGGGCGAGGAGTTCGAGCGCCAGGTAGCGGACCAGGGACTCCAGGGCGGCCTTGGTGACACCGCCGGGGCCGTATCCGGGGATCGGCAGGTGGGCCCCGACGCTGGACAGGCACACGATGTTCGTGTTCTCCCGTCCCGTCATCAACTCGGCCGCCCGGCGCGAACAGTGGTAGGCCGCCATCACGTTGGTGGACCAGGCCCGTTGCCAGTAGGTGTCGTCGATGTCGAGGAGGGGGAGGAATGCCCCACCGGCGGCGTTGTTGATCAGGATGTCCAGTCCACCGTGTCGTTCGCCCACCAGGTCGAACATGCGGTCGATCTCACCGGTCTTGGCCACCGATGCACGAATGAACTCGCAGCTTCTACCGTCTTGTTCCAGCTCCGCCCGAAGGCGCTCGGCCTGTTCGACGGAGTGGAAGTAGTTGACGATCACGTGGGCGCCGTCGCTCGCCAGTCGGCGGACGATGTCCGCACCGAGACTTCTCGCCGCCCCGGTGACCAGGGCGACCCTGCCGCGCAGGTGGTCGGTGGCGGTCATCGTGCGGCGACTTCCGCCCGGGCCCGGACCACGGTCTCCGCGATCCGGCGCAGGGTGGCGAGCGTCAACAGGGAGGTGTTCGCTCGCAGGTCGGGCAGGTCGAACCGGTCGGAGACCCGCCCGAGGAGGGCCACCTGCTTGAGCGATTCCACCCCCAGCTCGGATTCGAGTCCGTCGTCCTCGCCGAGGAGATCCGGCGGATAGCCCAGGAAGTCGCCGTAGAGTACGCGCAGTTCGTCCAGGACCGTTTCGTAGTCGAGCCCGGCGGGCGCGGCGGCGGTCGGGGTGGCGGCAGGTGCCGCCTCGCGCACCGGGGGCGCCGGGATCGTGGGCGCCGGGTCGACAACGGGGTTCACATGGGCGACGGGAGGCGTGGACGGAGACATCGCCGGGGACGGCGCCGACGAGAGGGCGACGGGGAGTGTGGCAAGTGTGGCGACCGACCCGGTCGAACCGGATGCGCTCACCCGCGTGATGCCGCCATCGCCCCCGGGCAGGGGAGCCGACACCCGCTCGCGGAAGAGCCCACCGTGGGACGAGTCGGCGACCAACGGCCGCACCGCCGCGAACGGATCGCCCTCGCTCAGCGGCACCACGCACCGCACCCCCGGGACCGAAGCCTCGACGAACTTGGTGACCACCGGCCATTCGCCGCACTCCACGAAGGCGTCGACACCCGCCGCGTGCAGGTCACGGATCGTCTGCAACATCCGGACCCGCGCGGTGAGCGCTCCGGCGACCAGGTCGACCGGGTCGTCGTCGCCGACGTCCCGGCCCAGCCAGGGGGAGCACACCCGCCAACGCCCGGTGCCGTACGGAACGCGCGGCGCGCTCGCCCGCAGGTCCCGTGCCGCGTGCACCATCGCCGGCGTGTGTGTCGGATGTGGGACGTCCAGCCGCAGACTCGGCCAGCCCAGCGTGTCCGCCACCCGCTCCACGAACTCGATCAACGGTTCGGGACCGCTGAGTACGCTCTGCCGAGGCGCGTTCTCGCAGGCCAGTACCAGGTGGGGATGGTCGAGCAACCCGGCGAGCGCCTGCGCCCGGCGGCCGTCGACCCCGACCGCGAGCATCTTGCCGCCCCACCCCTGTCGGGTCAGCGCCTGGGACCGGACCACGGCCAGACGTGCGGCATCCTCCACGGCCAGATGCCCGGCCGCGGCCAGCGCCCACAGCTCCCCGATGCTCTGCCCGACGATCGCGACGGGCCGAACCCCCTCCGCGACCAGCATGTGGTGGGTCGCGAGGCTGACCGCGTAGATCTCCAGATACTGCACCTCGGGACCGCGCCGGTCGCTCGTTCCGTTGTCCTCGATCAGCCGGGGACTGATCTCGGGCAGCCCCATTTCCCGAGCCGCCTTGTCGATCCGGGACAAGGACTCACGTACGGTCTCGTAGCGTTGATGGAAATCGCTCAGGATGCCTCCGCGCGGGGCGGGCACCGTACCGGGCATGACAAAGACGGAATCCATCACGTACGTCACCCTCATTTCCGTCCGACGGCCGGCGTTTTCTCGCGGCCGGCGGGAGTCCTGAAACGCCACGGTGGTGTGACAAGGTCGACGACATGCAGTGCATTTCGCCGTGCGATATTCGAACGGCGGGCGCGGGAAACTGCACTGTGTCGTCTCGGACGCCAGGTGTGGTCGCCTGCCGTTTTCGGTGATTCGCCGCACCCGGGTCTTATCGATGAAGCCGCGTCCTTTGAAGGGACGGTGAATTGCCGCGCTGTCGATCCTTCGGGGAGTTGTCTCTCGCACCGGAATGGGTTGCCATCCCCACAACGAGATCAGTCTCGGATTCGCCGCCCGCAGGTGACCAGACCATCCTCTGCTCATCTGCTGCTCGGTTCTGCTCACCGCAGTGTTCGCTCCGACCCGACTGCCCGGCCGACGAGTTCGGTGGGGGAGCCGGGCGCAGAGGCTGGTGACTCCACCCGAGAAGGCGGTGCCACCACCCTCCGATCCTCGCCCGGACCGAGGTCAGAACCGGGTGACGACCGAGGTGGCTGGGGGCATACCGCGCATTACCTGGTCCCAGAGGAGTTCGCTGACGTACCGGATCCCCAGGGTGAGATGCCTGCGGTAGGTGCTGAACGGCAACTCCACGCGTCGGGCGGCCGCCTCCTGGGTCGGTGCCCCGTCCACGAACGTCGCGGTCAGGGCGCGGTGTGCCTTCACGCTCCTCGGGTCGCCGCCGAGCGTATCCATCGCACGTTCGAGCACGTCCCGAAGGGAACCCCCCGCCTCGGCGAGCACCCCGCTTCGCGACAGGGGGTTGCGAGCCAGGGCATCGGGCCGATGCCAACACCGCAACGCCTCACGGACGGCATCGTCGAACTCGGGCCGCGCCATGGCGGTCCGCTCGTACGCGCAGGCAGCCGACTCCACCGTCGTACGCAGGGATCGGGGCGGACCAATGTGGTCGAGGACGTATTCCAGGGGCTCGGCGCGCCAGTCGTGTGCGAATATCCGAAGGGGGTCTCCCTCGACGGCAACGTCGCTTCCGATCGGGTGGAAAGGACCATGGGCCGTTGTCGATGCCCAGAGGTTGCGATCAGCCGAAGCGACGAACGACCACGCTGCCCCTCGGACGAGCAGCACTTCCGCGGCGATCCTCAACAACATCAGGTCCAGGACGGGTGAGCGACGCCGCACGGGGTCGGACAAGACCATGAATCGCGCGATCCCCGCGGACTCTTCCGGTAGGAGGTTGCCCGCCGCGCGGACGTGTGTCCAAACCGCCGCCGCCACCGGATCCGCGCGCAGTTCGTCCTCGTCCGGATCCCGCAACGTCAACCAGGCGGAAAACCCCTCCATTTCCTCCGTGTCGGATCGTCGATACACCCGAAAAGCCTCGGGTTGACGGGCGAGCCAGTACCGAACGATCGCGGCGGAACGTGCCCCCTCCGCCCGCTCCGTCATCCGTATGAGAGCCGAGTGGTCCTGTTGTCGTAGCTCTGCCTCGCGGAACTCGCCTCGGCTCCGCCACGTCATGAGGTCACCCAGGAAGCCGCCACCCCGGTACAGGTACATGATCGGGGCGACGGCGGCGATCCGGTCCGAGCAACGTGCCTCGACGGCGCGCTTCAGCAGGTGATCGCGGATCCGGCCGTGCGTGGCGGCGTAGCACTGGGGATCGCGCCATCGCAGGTCCGCGTCCACCGCGTTGCGTACGACATCGTGCGGGAAAAGGCCCAGGGCCCCCGCCTCCACCGACGGCAGCCGACGGAGCCAGGCGAAAAGGCGCCCCGCGTCCTCCCCCGGCAGCGCCGCTCGCAGCAAGTCCTCCGTCGTGGCACGAGCGTGGCAGCAGACCTCCAACGCCTGCCGATGAGCCGCGGACGGCAGGTCGCCGACCAGGTGCTCCACCAACTTGGCGTACACCTCCTGCGCTGGTGGTTCACCGGTGGACGTGGCGGCCTGGAGCGCGACTTCGGCGGCGAGCGCGAGTGCCAGCGGATGGCCGCCGGCGAACGCGAGCAGCGGTCCGTGCGGGACGCCACGCGACTCCAACAGCGCCGCGGCGTCCTCGGGCGACAGGTCTTCGAGCCGCACCACCCGTACCACCTCGGCCCAGCCCGGGTCGGTCTCCCACACCGGCGCGGGGGCTCTGCGCCCGGCGAAGACGGTCAGCGCCCCGACCGGCAACCGGGGGAGGAAGTGGTCCCGCAGCCAGTCCTCCAGGACCTGACACCGTTCGAAGTCGTCGACCAGCAGTACGGCGTTGTCGTGGGCGAACATTTCCGCCGCCGCGATCTCGAACGCCGCCGGCGACGAGCCGACGCGACCGCTGACTTCGATCACGGTCCGCCCAGCCGCGCGTGCGTCCACGGCGAACTGCCTTAAGAGGGATGATTTGCCCACTCCTGCGAGTCCATGGACCAACAGGACGGCCAACGAGCCGGGTTCACCGTCGAGCGCGCGGCGGAACAGGGCCAGCTCCCGAGCCCTTCCGACGAAGGCACGGTTGCGGGCCGCCTCGAGATGTTGCGCGAGGCTGGGGAACGAGTGTCCGTCGGCGGATGACGTGCACTGCAATGTGGGACTCCCGTGTGGAGAGGGGCCATGCGCGGGCGAGATGCGCCGCAACGCGGCATGGCGCACCCATGGCCCCGGAATGGTCCGGATGTTCGTGGACGCGAAGGGCGATCGTGGTCGGCCGACGCCGACGAGAGCGGCCCACGTCTCGGCGAGCCCCAATGAACCCCTCGCAACTCACGGTACCTCCCATCTTGCAGAGAGTCACCGGCTCGCGATTGCACTCCGGCGCATGCGCCCGGTACACACGTGAGTTGCCGTCTTTGGAACTCCCGGACACGGGGCTGTTTCGGGGAGTGCGGCCTAGGGGCGACAGCTTGCCCAAACCCGGGAACGTCGGGCCCGTCGGCGGCGAAATCGCGCGTGGCGCGACACCCGGCAGCTCGAACAGCCGATCACCCCGGGGCTATTCGGCGATCCTCGTGGAATAGCTCCACCGGAAGAGCGGCAGGTCCACGCCGTCCAACTCCACCACGCCACCTGTGTATTCGTAGTGCTCGCGGCCGTTGCGGAATTCCACGGACACCTTTTCCGGTATGCCCGGCCCCGTCACCACGAGCACCGCAGGCATCTCGAGAATCCCGCCCGTCAGGGCCACTTGCATCTCGTGGCCCGAACGCACCGGAGTCGCTCCACCGTCCATCTTCCACCTCGTATCACACGTGACGCGCAAAGAGGTCGGCTCGGTCGCGGCTACTCCTGGAATGCATCGCCACACGGCGAGATCGATCGAAAGCCGACTGCCCTGCAAGGAAAACAACAAGGAAGGCAACAGGTACAGGGCGTACGAACGCATCGGGGGCGGACCGGTGACAGGAGAGCGGCAAGATGACGTCCGATCACGTTTTTCGCGCCTGCCTGTGTCGAAAAAGACAGCACAAACGGCGCAAGCACCGGTGTACACGCCGCGTGACACGCACGACCCGGCGGGATCTGCTCGACTGACGGCTCGCACACGGTCGGCATCGCACCCCGGTCGGGTGCGAACCGACCGACTTCCCGTGCACCTACATCCGATCCCTCGGCCGCCTGTGCCTGAAGGCCGACGAGAACGACTTCGTCTCCTTCTCGGCGAGTCGCTGCTTCACCGACGACGGTTACGACGGGTTCTTCGCCTACGACATCACCCCCGACGGCGGGCGCGACAACTTCTACGGCGCGTATGTCTGGTACCGCGAGCCGCACGACTCCGCCTACCACTCCCCGCAGGACCGATACGGCAGGGGGCAGATCGTCAACTTCCCCGCGGTGAACGCGTGGTGCGACCACGCGACGATCTACGACCGGGAGCACCCCGAGCGATACCTGTGCTTCACCTGGGTACACGCCACCGCCACCGGCAGCGGGTGGTACATCCCGAACGGGCCGACAACCCTCTTGAAGGCGTACTGGCCGCTGAAGATCGTCGCGAGTGACAAGTACGGCAACACAGGTACGTTCTGGGTGGACGGATCGGACATCACCGGCGGGCTCGACATCTACGACCACGAACCGTGGTAGCGGAGCCGACGGATCGGGCCCGTGCACGCCTACGCGACATGGGCGCCGTGTCGACGATCCCGGACGGCGAGATCGTTTCCTCGGCCCCGCCGGCCGCCCCCGGGAAGGCGCGGCGGGACGGCCCGAGAGGGCACTCGTCGAACGGCTCACCGGCGGGGGAGTCCGCGGCCTGTTCGAGGGACTCCGACAGGCCGCGCCAGAGCCGGAACAGCTCCTTGTCGCACCGCTGTCGGATCGAGGAGTTCACGCGGTCGCCGGCGACGACGAACGCCACGACGTAGTACCCGTCGTCGGTCCTGGTCGAGCGTATGCGCGCCGCGACACTCGCAACCGGGTCGGCCGAAGGGAGCCAATCGACGGCGCCGGGCAACGTGTTCATGTTGATGGTCGGGAACCTACCCCCCGCGGCACGTGCCCGAGGAACACCTCCGGCGGGTCCGCGTCCTCCACGGCCGCACGCCCCTCCACCGCACGAAAGGAACCTGAGCGTGTACTTATCCGGCAGGCGGAAGACGACGCGCCTGTTCATCGCGCTGTCCCTGCTGACGGCCCTCCTGGTGGGGCCCTTCCCGACGCAACGGGCCCACGCGGACGACGGGTTGACCGACATTCTCGATCACAAGTACGGCCTGTTCGTCCACTACGTGCCCGCCCGCACAGTCACCCCCGGCGGCGTCGTCGTCCACGACTCCAATGCTTTGGCAAACGCCTTCGACGCGAACGGGTTCGCCGACGATCTGGCCGCCACGAAGGTGCAGTACGTCGTCTTCACCGCCTGGCACGCCGGGATGGTGGCCCTGTACCCGAGCCGGACGATGCTCGACTGGGACCTGCCCGACCATCGCGTCGAACGCGACCTCATCGGCGACATGATCACCGCGGTCAAGGCCAAGGGCATCCGGGTCTACCTCTACACCCACCCGCGCGACGGCATGGAATTCACCGCCGCCGACCGGCAGAAGACCGGCTGGGGCACCCAACCCCACCCGCCGGGCCAACGCTGGAACCCGGGAGCGGACTTCGACCGCCCCCGATGGAACACCTTCGTCGACGACGTCTACCGGGAGCTGATGCAACGCTACGGCGCGCGGATCGACGCGCTGTTCATGGACGAGGCAAGCCCCGCGGGCGACAGCCGGACCGTTCTGGACTACCCCCGACTGCGCACCACGATCAAGGCGGTCAATCCGCGCGCCGTGCTCATCCAGAACGACTACGGCAACCTGTACGGCCTGGACAAGGGCATGAAGGAGTACTTCGGCCAGAACGAGTTCGCCCAGCCCGACGGCGACCTGTGGCCCGGCTACGCCAAGCCCGTCACGGCGGCCCTGCGCGCGACCGAGACCTCCTGGTGGGCCTCCGAGACCGGCGGCTCGGTGAAGTACCCGCCGCGGAGCATGTTCCGCTACCGCGTCCTGCAGGCGGGCACCAACACCGACGGCGGCGGCACGGCCGCCGTGGCCGGCGCGGTGGTGTACGTAGGCGTCGCCGACGGCACGGTGTACGCCTTCGACGCCGCCACCGGGACGAAGACGTGGACCTACGCGACCGGCAGCACGGTTACTTCGTCGCCGACGGTGGCGGATTCGGTGGTGTATGTCGGTACTACGGACGGCACGGTGCACGTTGTCGACTCCACCGACGGCACCAAAAAGTGGGTCTACCCGACCGGCAGCACCGCTACGTCGCCCGTGGTGACAGATGCGAAGGTGTACGTAGGCACCATCGACGGCACGGTGTACGCGCTGGATGTCGTGACGGCCGCCAAACGGTGGACGTACCCGACCGGTAGCGCGTCTTCCTCATTCGCAATAGCGCACGGGATGCTCTACGTCGGTGCACACGATGGGACGCTTTACGCGCTGGACGCTGTCACCGGCGCCGGGCCATGACCACAACCGCGGTGTGAACGGTAGGGTGTTCATCACCGACGCGATCATGAACGGCCTGCCCCCGCACGTCGCACAGGTCATCGCCGGCCACGACGACATCAACACCACGATGCGGGTTCGAGTTCCGTCGGTCGTCGCCGGCAGAGACGTGTGAAGCGAGTCGTTGGGCTGGTTCGGCGTCGGTCTCAGCTTGTACTGGTGTAGGCGAGCGATGTTGGTTCCGGCGGCGGTGAGCACATGTTGGACGTGGGTTTTGGCGATTCCTCGGTAGCGTGAGTGGCGGAGGCCGTGGCGTGCACGGTTTCGGAGACGGTCGCCTCGCATCCGGCCCTGATGGCGTATCGCTCGCGCCAGGGTTGGGTTTGCTGGTCCCTCCGCACCCGGTTCTGGACCTCTTGGAGAGGCTGGGCCAGGAGGATGTGCCGACCGCGGCCGGCGGTGTTCCCGGGGCATTTCAGGCGGTTGTCGCAGGCCCGGCAGCCGGCGCGGGGAAAGAGCACGGACAGTCGCTCGTGTCCGTCGGCGAGTGTCGGATGCCAGGGTGGACTCGTCCCGCCGTTTGGGCAAGTAGGCGTCTTCGCATCCCAGTTGGGGTGGAAGTCCTCCTTGTCGAAGCCCGGATGCGCTCGGGAGGTGGGGGCGAGGCGAACCGGTCCGACCAGGTCGACTCCGTACTCGGTCCGGGCTCGATGGATGGTGGTGGGGGTGGTGTAGCCGCCGTCGACCATGTGATCGACGGGTGCGAGGTCGCGTGCCGCGAGGTCGGCGTGGATCCTCTCCAAGGCGTCGACGTCCTGCTCGGGTGCCGGCGTGGTGGCCACATGCACTATCACGTTCGACAGACCTGCATCACAGGTTTCGGTCTGGTGGTCCTTGTAGCCGACCCACTCGGCCTTCCCGGGTTTGTGGCTGAAGCGCGCGTGCTCATCGTGTGGGGAGACGATCTCCACCGACGACCACGGCACGCAGGCGGTGGCCGGATCGGGGTTTCCGGCCGAGGCCGTAGCGGAAGCGGATCTCCGAGGGGCGGTGCGACGGCTGAGCCGGTCACGGGTCTGCTTGGGTCCGCGCCGGCGCAGGTCGCCGTGATCGTCGCACCAGTACCGCTGGATCCAGACCTGCCGCAGCGCCTCGACCTTGGGCAGCCACCGAAGCCGGGCCGGGGTGGCGGGAGCGAGGAGGAGCCGGGGCAGGCGCATGCCGTCCTCCCCGACCGTGAGCGCGTACCGCTCACGCTCCCTCGTTTCCTGGGCAACCGGTCGTAACGCACCGGGCGGCCATAGCGGCGCGCCCACTCATCCGTGACCAGGGCGGATACCCGGTTCTCGTCGAGGGCGGTCAGCTCCTCGAGGGCCGCTCTCACGGTCTCACCCACCAACTCGATCCGGTCCAGGGGCCGCACCGCCGCCAAGACCTGCGTGGAGTCGGTGCGCCGGCGCCCGCGTCGCCTGACCAGCCCCGCCTCCGCCAGCCGATCCACCATCATCGCCGGCAACCGGTCCGCACGGTCGCCTTCGGCCATCCGTTCACGGAACTCGCTCAGCACCGAGACAGCATCCATCCGGTGAGCAGAGCCGTTCGATTTACAGACCCTGATTGTCCACCTTGTTATGCGGACGGCACCGGGACGGGCAAGGGCGCGGTGAGGGCGGCGGTGCCGATGGCGACGAGGTTGGCGACGAGCTCGTCGGTGGTGAAGCCGAGGGGGGCGGTGGTGTCGCTGCTGCCGCGAGCCCAGTCCGCGAGTGCGGTGGTCGTCATGGCGGACCAGCACAGCACCCGGAACTCCCTGACCTTCGGCGGGAGATGGGCAAGGCGGTCATTGAGTTCGGCGAAGAGCCAGTGCAGTTCCTCGGGTGAGTCCTCGGGGATGAGCGTGGCCGCCGACAGGCCGCGGTCGTGGCGCATCTGGTCGACGATGCGGATCCGGTTGCGACCGGACGGTGTTGCGAGTTGTGCCGCGAGTGGGGCGACGAGGGCGCCGAGGACGGCGGCGACCGCGGGCCGGTCCTGTGCGGCCCGGAGGCGTTCCACGATGGCCACGCGCAGGGGGTCGACGCAGGCGCGGTGGCGTTCCATGACCGCGTCGAGGAGCCGGTCGCGGGATCCGAAGTGGTAGTGGAGTGCGGATTTGTTGCTTTGGCCGGCGAGGCGGTGGACGTCCCGGAGGTTGGCTTCGCCGATGCCCTGTTCGGCGAACACCTGCTCGGCGGCGTCGATGAGGAGGTTGCGGGTGATGGTCGCGTCTCGGGGCATTCGCCCAGCGTAGCGGTGGTGGCGGAAGGGTCCGGGTGGCGGCTGTGCCGCAGGTGGTGTGGCCCTTGACGGCGCACGCCGGGCATGTCTTACTAAGGCGCCGCCTTATATAAGGCGACACCTTGGAACAAGTAACAGGAAAGGCAGGAGGCCCATGCCCGAGGCCCTCGAACCCGCGGTGCGGGCCGGCACGTGCATTTCCGCCTGGGAGCGGTTTTGTGCCGACCTGGCGGACCTCGGCCGCGCGGTACACGACGGCGGCCACCCGGATCCCGCGGACGGTGTCCGGCACCTGAGCCGGGTGGCGATACATGCGCTGCAGTCGGCCGTGGAGCACGGCGATCCGGCATTCCCGACGTTCCACCGGTTCGACGACGACGTGGTCAAGTGGGGCGGTCCGAACGTCGACAATGTGTACCTGCGTGCCCGGGTCGACGCGGACTACGGCTACCGGGTCACCGGGAACCTTGCGGGCGTACGGAACGTCATCGTCTCGGTGGTCGAGGGCGACATGCAGCTGGAGCAGTACGGCGTCTTCGCCGAGTGCGACATCGACCGCCTCGATGTCGCCGAGGACGGCTCGTTCGAACTCGTCGTGTCCGCGGTGCGCCCCGGCGGGTGTTCCGGGCCGTGGATGCCGTTGGACCGGCGGGCCCGCTACCTGTCGGTCCGGGTGTACGTGTGCGACCTGGACACCGACCGGGTCGGCGAGTTCGCGATCGAACGCATCGGCTCCGCCGGGCAGGCCCCCGCCCGGCTCACACCCGCCCGGTTGGCGGACCAACTGGGCGAGGCCATGACCTGGCAGCGTGCCACCATGGAGTACTGGGGGCCGTTCATGGACAGCGTCTACGAGCGCACCGGCGGCGCGAACGTGATCAGCCCGCCGATGTCGGTGCCCGGCGGCGCGGACGGCATCCGCTACGGCGGCGGCATCTACGAACTCGCCCCCGACGAGGCGCTCCTGATCGAGACCGAAGTCCCGGACGCCGACTACTGGAGCGTCATGCTCTACAGCAAGCCGTGGTTCGAGTCCCTCGACATTCACAACCGGCAGAACGCCCTCAACGGGCAGGAGATCCACGTCGACGACGACGGAATCTGCCGGATCGTCGTCGCGCACCGCGACCCGGCCCTGCCGAACTGGCTCGACACCGAAGGCCGTTCAACCGGACACGTGTCGTGGCGGTGGATCTGGGCCCGCTCTGCACCGACACCGGTGGCGACCGTGGTGCCCCACGCGAACCTCGACCGAGTCGTCCCGGCCGAAGCACGGCGGCTCACCCGTGCCGAACGCACCGCCGCGCTGGCGCGCCGCCGCGCCCACTTCGCCCGCCGCTTCCGCCGCTGAACGCCGGCCCTGACGCGGGCCGAACCCCGAGCGCCGAGCACCTCCAACGGGACGGATCGGGCCCCGACGCGAGCCGGACCGGTCGACGCCCGCCGCGCGCCCGCCCCGTACTCGCGGCGCACCTGCTCGATCTCCCCGCCGGACCGGCCGGACCAACCCCGGATCACGTCGACTGCTGCTGCGGTGTCCCCGCAAGGCGCTCCCCATCGACCTTCCCCGATC
The DNA here is from genome assembly GCF_053618075.1 of Embleya sp. NPDC055664. Taxonomy (NCBI): domain Bacteria; kingdom Bacillati; phylum Actinomycetota; class Actinomycetes; order Kitasatosporales; family Streptomycetaceae; genus Embleya; species Embleya sp. NPDC055664. Next base: position 70,886 of record NZ_JBSHGZ010000013.1, on the reverse strand, counting down.
GCGACACGAGGACTACCATGCGCGCTGCCGGAAACCCTGCCCGTGCAAGAACCGCCGCCGTGGCACTGATCGCCGCCTCGCTACTCGCGCTCACCGGATGCGGAGGCGGTGACAAGGACGGCGGAACCACGGCGTCGGGCACCGCCGGCACCGGGACCCCGCGGGCGGGCGGCACGCTGACCATGCTGGCCACGGGCGAGTCGAACTCCCTGGACCCGTTCGGCGCCAACTACGGCGGCGCGCCCGCCGACAACGCTCGGATGGCCGCGCTCTACGACACCCTGGTCTACCTGGACCCGGAGGCCAACACCGTCAAGACGCAACTCGCGGAGTCACTCGCCACGGCGGACGGCGGCGCGACATGGACGTTGAAGCTCCGCCCCGGCGTGACGTTCTCCGACCATACGGTCTTCGACGCCGAAGCGGTGCGCCTCAACTGGGAGATGCACGCCAGGCCCGAGCTGCGTTCGCAGCACCGCGCCGCCGCCACCGGCCTGACCTTGACGGTGGCCGACGCCCTCACCTTGCGGATCTCGCTGCCCGCACCGAACCCGAGCTTCGACCGGACAGTCGCCGCCGACCTGACGTTCATCGCAGCCCCGTCCGTGATCGCCAAGGGCCCCGAGGTCTACCGCACCCGGCCGGTGGGAGCCGGACCGTTCACCCTCACGCGCTGGACCCGCGGCTCGGAACAGACCTACGAGAAGAACCCGGGCTACTGGCAGAAGGACAAGAGGCTGCCCTACCTCGACCGCGTCAGCATCAAGGTCGTCTCCGACATCGAGCAGCAGTACAAAACCCTCCGCGCCCGCGGCGCCGACATCGTCATCGGCGCCGAAGCGCTCCTCGACCGCGCCGGCAACGGACTGAACAGCCGCCCGGTACGTGCAAACGGCGGCCAAGCCGTGCAGTTCAACGTCATCAAGGCACCGTTCGACGACGTCCGGGCCCGCCGCGCCCTCGCCCTCGCCGTCGACCCCGCCGACATGGCCAGGACCCTCGGCGTCGGCGCCGTCCCGGCACGCGGCTACTTCAACACCGGCTCCCCGTTCTTCGACGCCGCAGCCGCCCAACCGACCTTCGACAAGGTCGAGGCACAGCGGCTCTTCGACGAACTCGCCGCCCAGGGACGCAAAACCGAGTTCACGTTCGTCGTCCCCAAATCAACGGTGTCGGACAAGGTCGCCGAGTACCTGCAAAGCCGCCTCAACCAGTACCGCCACGTCTCCCTGAAAATCGAATCCCTCGACATCGCCGCATACGTCACCCGGGTGGTCGTGCAGAAGGACTACCAGGCCACCCTCACCCAGGACTGGGTCATCGACCCCGAGCCCCGCACCTGGAACACGTTCTCCTCCACCAGCCCGCAAAACCCGGCCGGCTGGAAGAATCCCGACGCCGACCGCGCCCTCCGGGCCGGCCGGACCGCAACCGACCCGGCCAGCCGCAAGGCCGCCTACAACGACCTCCAACGGGTCTTGGCCGCCGACCTGCCGCTGTGGGTATACGGCGAATCCACCCAAGGCCCCGTCTTCACCGACCGCGTCACCGGCGTCGCCCTGTTCAACTCCGGTTCGGTGCTCATGGACCGCATCGGACTGACGGGCTGACGCCCATGCAACGCACAGACGCCGGCACCCCCTCGCCCGCGACGCGCCCCGCGTCCCGGGCGTGCCGGCCCCTCCTTGGCCCCTGGAGACGAATCCGTGCCCGAGAAAGTGCTGCTTGAGTACGACGGCCCGATCGCCACGATCACCAACAACAACCCGGACAAGCACAACGCGTTCGACGACGACATGGACCAGCTGTTGTGGCGGATCCTGGCCGAGTTGCGGTCGCGTACCGACGTGCGGGCGGTGATCTGGCGTGCCGAGGGCAAGTCGTTCTCGTCCGGCCGGGACGTGGGCGCCATCGGCGGCGGCCAAGTCACCATGACCCACCACGAACTGATGACGCGCGGGCACCGCGGCGTCCAGCAGATGTTCGACCTGGACGCGCCGATCCTGGTGGCATGCAAAGGCTGGTCGATCGGGGCGTCGTTCCAGCGTGCGCTGCTGGCCGACATCCGGGTGGCCGCCGAGGGCGCGCAATTCGTACTGCCGGAGACCACGCACGGCGTGATCCCGGACACCGGCGGTGTCGGCCGCCTGTTCCAGATATGCGGTCACGGAGTGGCCTCGGACCTCGTGCTGACCGGTCGTCCGATGGACGTGAACGAGGCGTACGCGCACGGCATCGTCTCCCGCGTGGTGCCGGCCGACCGGCTCGACGCGACGGTGCGCGAGATGGCGGAGAAGATCGCCGCGGCACCCTTCGCGACCGTCAAAACCGCACGCCGGGTGGTCCGGCACCTCGCGGAGCCGGAGATCCGCAGCTCGATGGCCGAGGAGCTGATCGCCCAAACGTACCTGAGCCGTTCGGACGACCTGGCGGAGTTTCGCGCCGCCCGCGCCGAAGGCCGTCCGCCGCACTACACCGGGAGCTGACCGCCCGCCATGACGCACAACGCAGCGACCACTCCGCCCGCGGAGCCCAACGGCCTGCCCGCGCACGGGCGCTATCCCGGCCTGCCCGAGCCCGCCCCCCTCGGCACCAGCGCCCTCCCCGCGCACGCCTACCAGGGCACCGTCGTGTTCATCACCGGCGGCGGCACCGGCCTGGGCAAGGCCATCGCGTCCGAGTACGCCCGCCTGGGCGCGGACATCGTCGTCGCCTCACGCAGGGACGACCACCTCAAGGCCGCCCGCGAGGGCCTGGCAGGACTCGGCGGCCGGGTTGCCACCGCGACCTGCGACATCCGCGACCCGGAACGGATCGCCGAGGCGTTCGACGCCGCCGAGCAGCACTTCGGGCTACCGCACATCCTGATCAACAACGCCGCCGCGAACTTCCCCATCCCCGCCGAGGACATGTCCCCCAACGCGTGGCGCACGGTCGTCGACATCACCCTCAACGGCACCTACTTCTGCGCCCGCGAGTTCGCCCGCCGCCACCTCGCGGCCGGCAGCCCCGGATCCATCGTCAACATCGGCGCCTCCTACGCCTGGACCGGCGGCCCGGGCTTCGCCCACAGCGCCGCCGCCAAAGCGGGCGTCAAGAACATGGTCGAAACGCTCGCCGTCGAATGGGGTCCCTACGGCATCCAGATCAACGGCCTTGTCCCCGGGCTGTTCCCTCACGAGGACATGACCGCCGACATTCGCAGCAACGTCGACCACGCGCGCGCCAAAGACCCCCTCCAACCCGCGCTTCGCACCGGGCGCCTACGCGAACTGGGCTGGGCCGCAACGTTCCTCACCTCCCCCTACGCCCGCTTCATCTCCGGCCACACCCTCGTCGTCGACGGCGCCAACTGGCAACGCCGAGCCCTCCTCAACCACCCGGTGGTCGCCGTCCGCGACCAGATGGGACGCGGCCCGTTCGAGCCGTGATCAGCCATGAGAGGAAGCGGCGCAGTGGGCCATGCGGAGTGACGGCCCGCAGCACCGACACCGACGGCAACTCGTCGAAACCGGTTGTGACGCCACTACCGGGCGCCCGCAACGGAACCGATCGACACGCGGCCGGCTCCGGCACCACCACGCCCGTGCCGGTCTCGGGACTGCAAAACCAACGGCTCTGTCTCACATTCGGGATGCTGTTGGCGATCTTTCGCCCTGATTCGCCACGGTGACGCGTTCCTGTACCGGTGTTTTCCTGGAACGGGGCTGTGGTGAGGGGGCGTCGGTGTCGATGGCAGCGAGTTCAGGGCTTGGTATTCCGGTGCGGACGTTGCAGGTCGCGCGGGCGGCGAACCCTCGTGGTACCGCGGCGATGTGGGTGCGAGACCGGTTGTCCGAGGTGTTCCGCGACGAGGATTTCGCCGATTGGTTCCCGCGAGACGGGCGCCGGGGCTGTCACCGGCGCGGGTGGCGTTGGTGTCGGTGCTGCGATTCACCGAGAACCTGACCGACCGGCAGGCCGCGGAGGCGGTGCGGTGCCGCATCGGCTGGAAGTAGGCGCTCGGCTTGGACTTGGACGATCCCGGGTTCGACCACTCGGTCCTGATCGAGTTCCGCGACCGGGTTGCCGAAGGGGACCGCGCGGACCGGCTGTTGGGGCTGTTCGTCGAGTGGTTGGTCGAGGCCGGGCCGGTGCGCCGTGGTGGTCGGCAGCGGGCGGACTCGACGCATGTGCTCGCGGCGGTGCGGATACGCGGGACCCATCGCAGAGGTAGGAGTGGCGCCTGCTTCGGATGCAGGAGTGAATAACTGGCCGACGCCAAGAACGACTTGCCCATTTCCCGGCGCACTCGTGCCGACACCATGTGTAGTCTCTTCGATGCACTTGTGGCGGGCGGCTGGGGGCCGGGGCCCGCGCTGCGGCAACGGCGTCATCGAGGGGGATGCGAAATGATCGAGCTGGCGCAGATGATTCGTGATCTACGGCGCGAGTTGACCGACGCGATGGAATACGGCGCGGGCGAACGCCTGCGGTTCGAGTTGGGGCCGGTCGAGATCAGCGCCACCGTCACGGTCACGCGCGAGGCCGGCGCCGGTGCCAAGGTGCGCTTCTGGGTGGTCGAGGGTGACACCCAGGGGCGCAAGGGCCACGAGCACACTCAACAGATCTCGCTCACCCTCCAGCCCAGACTGGCGGGTACGAACGCATCACCGCTGATCTCCGGAACGCAGGCCCACGGCGAACGCTGACCACGCGATGGCAGTGCAGGCGGGAGTCACCCCCGGACGGGTCGCGGAGATCATCGTGACCTTGGGCAATGGGAGCGTTCGGCGTGGGTCGGGCTATCTGATCGGTCCCGGGCGGGTGCTGACGGCAGCTCACGTGATCGCAGGGGCGGCGGCGGTGCGGGTGCGCTTCGACGCGGATCGGCCCGGCGCGCGTGAGTCGGCCGGAGAGCCGGCGTGGGTGGACGAACGGACGGATGTGGCCGTACTGCTCGTGCCGGGCGAGAATCGGCCACCGGTGCGATTCGGTCGCCTCGATGGGCACGAACTCCCCTACGAATGCCGCATGGTGGGTTTCCCCTGGTTCAAGCTGCGAGAGGACCCGCGGGACGGATCCCGGTACCGGGACTCGTGCGACGCGTTCGGCACACTCGCCCCGCTCTCGAATCGTCGCGAGGGCACCCTGTCGATCCACGTACCCCCGCCCGACCGCGACCCGGATCCCGAGGTGTCGCCCTGGGAAGGCATGTCCGGTGCGGCGGTATGGATCGCCGGACACGTCGTCGGCATCGTCAGCCGACACCATCGCTCGGACGGGTTGGGCACGCTGGCCGCCGTGTCGGCTGAGCGGTGGGCGGAAGGAGTCGACGCGGCGCGCGTTCCGGCGTTGGAAGACCTACTCGGCACCTCCCTTCGTCCCGGCCGGCTGCCATCGGTACGGGCTTCGTCCGGTCCCGGGCGAACGCCGCGCCTCTCCCCGGCGTCCGCGAGAATCGTGGTTGCCACGAGCGACGCCGCCGCCCCGAGATCGTCCGCCGGTTGGCACGGCGGCGCGGAGGTCGAGGTGGAAGGGCGTCGATATCTGCTGCACAGCGAGCACCTGCACGACACGTTCTGCGCCGTTCGCTCGGTGCACTCGCGCCGGGCTCGAGGGCTGAGCCTTATTCGCGGCCAGGAACGTTCCACAGCAGGGCGATACGTGTGGCTGCACCGTGTCGACGCCGCCGCCGACGGGTCCGAAGCGCGCGCCGCACTGGGCGAACTCGCCGCCGAGTACCGCCTGATCGACGAACTCGGGCCCCTACCGGGCCTGCCGCCGTCGATCGCGGTGACCGGTGGACGCGGAACGTCGACCCTGGTGCTCGGGTGGCCGCCGGCCCGCCCCGGCGGCGGCCCCGCCGAAACACTCGCCGAGGCGTGGGGCGCACGATCCGTGCCGCCGGACCCCTGGCGGACCGCACGTCTGCTCACCGGCCTGACCGGACTCTGCGCGACATTGGCACCGCTGCACCGTCGAGGGATCGGTCATCGCCGGCTCGCCACGAACGTCGTCATCACGCTCGACGACGGCCGACTCGTGCTTCGTGACTTGGGCCTCGCCGCGAGGGAGCCGCGATCGGGCGAAGCACCGGACGGACCCCAGGCCCCCGAGCAGAGCCGGCGCCGCAGCTCGGGCACTCCGGGACCGCGCACGGACGTGTACCGGCTCGCCGCGATCGCCTACCACCTGGTGACGGGCCGGGCACCACATCCGACCGCTCCCATACCCGGGTCGAACCCGCGGCCGGACCTGCCGGCATCTCTGGGTCGAGCGCTGAGGCAGGGCCTTGAAACCGACCCGAGATCGCGTCCGGACATCGAGGAGTTCGCCGCAGCCCTGGCCGCCGTCCGAGCCGAACTCGCCTGACCACGCTTGGCCGCGACGCAGGAGCAGAGGAGCACACATGCCGATCCACCTCGTCGAACTACCCGGCGCGGTCACGCTGGTCCCGGGAAAGACGCTGGACGGACAACTGCGTCGGCAGGCGAGCAATCCATACGTTCCCGACGACCTCGGTGTGCTGATCGACTACCTGAACGAGCGCACCGACGGTGTGCCGACCGCCCTCGACGAACCCAGGTCCGGCAGCACCGACAGGAGCATGCTCCTGTTCGGACCCTCCTACGTCGTACGCCTGTTCCCCACCCGGTACCGCGACGGATACACCATCGCCGGGATACACCCGCTGCGCCCCGCCGACCACAGCCGGCTCGCCGAGCGCTACCTCCGGGTGCGTCCGCCGGGTTGGCGACTCGTGCACGAGCCTCGAGAGATACCTGCCGGCTCCGACGCGTACTGGCCCCGACTCGACGCGGCATGGACCGGACTGCTCGCGGCGCACTCCACCGCCCACGGCGTGCCCGCCCCGACGGATCGGTCGGCGGGTCTACTGGAAACCCTCGACCGGTTGATCGACGCCACCCAGCGGATCGACGGCGAGAAGACGCGGACCGCCCCGCCGTTTCCGTACCGTGCCGTGAGCGCGACCGGTGAGCGACGACGGGGGACCCGGGCGGTGTACCGATTCCATCTTGTCGGCGGGTGGACTCCCCAGGAGGGCGCCTTCGTCCAACTACGCGGCGGGTCCGAGCGGCGCGGCCAAGTGATCCGGGTCGTCGCCGAGGGAGGACACGAAATCGCGACCGTACGGTTCGACGAGCCCGTCGCGTGGGACGACCTTGCGCATCAGGGAGAACTGGAGACGACCCCGACCGATGTCGTCTACCGCAAACAGCGAGAAGCGGTCGCCCGGCTGCGGACCGGCCAGGAAGCCAATCCGGCCCTTCTGCCCCTGCTCACCGAACGCCGGGTACAACCGTTCCGGGCGGCCGAGAGATGGCCTGCGGAGCCGCTCGACGCCGATCAACTTACGGCCTACCAAAAGGCGCTGACCGTACCCGACCTGCTCGTCGTGCTCGGCCCACCGGGGACCGGCAAGACCCGGACGATCAGCGAGATCGTGCGATCCAGCGCCGTCGCGGAGCCACCCCAGCGCATCCTGGTCACCTCGCATACACACCGTGCGGTGGACAACGTGCTGGCCCGGCTGCCTCGCGACCTGGTGATCGTGCGAGTGGGCCATGAGAACAGTGTCACCGCGGAGGGCAGGCCGTATCTTCTCGACCACCAGATCGCCGACCTGCGAGGCGAAATCCTCGGCCGCACCGCGAACGCGCCGGACGTGTGCACGCATCCCGAGAATGTCGCCCCTTGGGCCGAGGAATTCTCGCTGCGTGTGGACGAACTGGCGGTGATGACCGAACATGCGGCCCGAGCCCGTGCGGACCTCGACGCCAAACGCCGTGCGGTCCGCGGGCCGGCGCGCGCCGCCGCGGATGCGTGGACCGAGCGACTTGCCCTGGCGGGCGACCAGGCGCAGCGGCATCACGGGAACATCGAGGTGCGGATCCGACAACACGACAAGATTGCCTCGCGCACGGCCATGCCGGTGCTCGGCGGCCTGTACGCGCGCCGAGCCCGCACGTTGCGGGCACGGCTGGACGCGTTGTTCGTTCGGGCCGCGGAACTCGACGCGGCCGTGGCCGGCCTCCGGGCCAACCTCGATGCCGCCGAACGCGCCGCCTTCGCCGAGGCCCAGGCCGACCCGACGGTGCGTGCTGCCGCAGCCGTGCTCGCGGCCACCCGGCAGGCGTGGCAGGAGGCCCACAACGGCGCTCGGATCGCGGCCCGCGAGACGTGCGTGGCACTCGGCCCGGCGGAGGGACTGGCTCCGCCCTATGACTCCACCGACCCGGACCCGAGCGGGCGCAGGGTCGGTGAACTGCGCAATTGGCTCGACACGTACCTGCCGCTGATCGCCGCACGGGCACATCTGCGCGAGCAATGGCACGAGGCAGTCAGCGGCGAGACCGATCAATTGCATCCGGAACTGATCCGTTACGCGGACGTGATCGCCGCGACTTGTATCGGCGTGGCCTCCCGACCCGAACTCGCCGAGCTCGACTTCGATCTTGCGATCGTCGACGAGGCCGGGCAGATCGGAGTCACCGACGTGCTGGTACCCCTGGTCCGGGCGAAGCGCGCGATCCTGGTCGGCGACCAGCGCCAACTCCCGCCCTTCCTGGATACGGACGTCGAGAAATGGGGCGCGGACGCCGACCAGGAGACGCGGGACCTGCTCGCGAAGAGTGCCCTCGAACTGCTCTTGGACGGCCTGCCCCGTAGTCACGTCGTGCAACTCACCCTCCAACGCCGGATGCCGGCCGAGCTCTGCGGCTTCATCTCGGAGAGGTTCTACGGCGGCAACCTGCACACCGCCACGGCCCGGCGCGAACATCGGGACCCGCTCTTCGCCGCTCCCATGGTGTTCGTGGACACCGCACGGCTGCCGCCGCGCCGCCGGTACGAAAAGTCGGGTGGCACCGCGGAGGACGGGAACGTCCCTGGCACCAGCAACGCGGCCGAGGCCGAACTCCTCGTCGAATTGGCGTGTTTCTACCATCGTCGAGGCGCCGAATGGGCTGTCATCGTGCCCTACCGCGCGCAAGTGGACCTGATCACCCGCGCCTTGGCGGGCCTGATCGGTGATCTCGACGTCTGCCGACACAATGTCGGCACCGTCGACTCGTTTCAGGGCGGCGAACGCGACGTGATCCTGTACGGCTTCACCCGAAGCAACCCGAACGGCAGGGTGGGTTTTCTGCGGGAACTGCGCCGGATCAACGTGGCGTTCACCCGGGTTAAGCGACTCCTCGTCCTCGTCGGCGACGCCGAGACCATCGGAAACGCCGATGACCCGGCGTTTCGCAAGCTCGCGGAAGCGCTACGCGTACACCTCGTGGACCGGGGCGAGATCCTGCAGTATCTCGACGTGCGGAAAAGATTGGCCGACTTCGACACGGACTGGAGGCGGGCTTGAGTACCCGAACTCGGGCGCAGGGCTCAGCGAAGTGGCTGATCCCATACCCGGAGACGCGCGCGGTCGAGCATGCGGCGTTCGTCGAAGGTATCGCGCCCACCGGTGTCTTCCCGGTACTGCTCCCCGTGTGGTCCGTCGAAATCCGGGCCACCGTGACCGAGGGGAAGCCGTACGACCTGATCGACCACTACCTTGAACGTGCCATCGACGAAGGCCACCTGAACACGGTCGACGGCCTGGCTCGATTCTTCGGCCTCGACGCGGTGTTGGTGGATCGGGCGCTGCGCCCGCTGGTCGCGATCGATCACGTCGTCCGCACCGGGAACGAGGTGGAGCTCACTGAACTCGGTCGCCGATCGGTGCGCGCAGGCACCCGATATGTGGTGACGCGCGAGGATCGGCGCAGGCTGTACTTCGACGCGTTCGGGTCGCGGCCGCTGACTCGGCGCTACTACGCGGGTGATCCGGTGACCCTGCTGTCCGGTGACCGACTCGACGCCGCCCACGCCGGCCGGAACGGGCAGCGCTTCACCCTGCTCGTGAGCACGCGCGGGTTCGCCCGGGATGCGCTCGCCCGATTGAGCGCGAGCCCCGAACGCGACCGCTACAACCTGCCTGCCCGGATCGACGATCCGCAAAGTCTCGGCGAGGAGATGGTGTTCCTGCCGGTCTACATAGTGCGCGGGTGGGAGGGCGGTCCGGGCGGTCGGCTACGTCATCTTGCGTACGGGCAGGCGAGCGATGAGGCCGACCCGGATCTGAGCACGGTGGTGCAGGAAACAGTCGAGATCGTGTCCGCGTTGGCGTCGGAGCAGACTGATCCCGAGCGCGCCCAGGTATGGATGCGCGAGAAGCACCCCTTGGCCACGGGCCCGAAGGCCCTCGACCGCGGCGGCTGGCGCGCGACCCTGCCCTCCGAGTCCTTCGGCCCGGACGGTCCCTTCACGCTCACCAAGGTCGGCTCGTTCATGCGCCATTCGGGATGTCTCTTTCAACTGTGGTGCGCGGACCCGGGAACCCGGCGCCGAGCTCTGGTCGAGCGTATGGACGAATACCTCGGCGCGCGCAGTCGTCCCACCCGCGACGATGTGGACCGACGTCTCGCGCGTATTGCCGAACAGTTGGACTTGGGGGACACCGATCGGACGGAACTCCGACGATGGGCCCACCTATACGAGCGTGGAACCCTGGCCGCGCGCCTGGACGAACTCGCGAACTAGGCCGGCTGCTGGGAATCAACGACACGACAGCTGACGATGTGTGATGCCGCGCCATGGCGCCGCGCGGATACATCGGCCCGGGGCACTTGTCGCCACGACAAGAGATATCTGCTGGTCGGGATGGGTTGGTACCGGGTTGTGGTCGCGGGGTGGGCGTGCAGGGTTGAGGTAGGGGCCCCTTCGCTCTTGGGAAGCGATCACGATGCGTTCTTCAGCCTGTAAAGGCCGTGTCCATCGTCGGTGTGGTTGTCGTGATGAAGGGCGTAGGCAGATCGGTGCTCGTTGTCCGGGGCTGGTGGCTGATCCCGGGCACGGTACGTGGACGTTCGCGGTGGATCTGCCTGCGCCGTCCGGGTCTCGGGTGACGGTTCGGCGGGGTGGCTTCGACAGTGACGAGGCTGCTGCGGCGGCGTTGCGGCGTTTGTTGGAGGGGGCGGTCGGTGGGTTCGATGCGGATCCGAATCAGACGGTGGCCGAGTACCTGTCGGAGTGGTTGCAGGCCAAGGCGTTGACGTGGAAGCCGACCACGTTGGCTCGCTATCGGGACTATGTGGTCAACGATCTGGTGCCGCATCTCGGTGTGATCCGGTTGGACGAGCTCGGTCGTCGTCATCTGGTGGGGTTCGCTCGGCGGCAGCTTGCGGCCGGTCGGGGGCGGGTGACGGTTCATCGGTGCATGGCGACGTTGTCGAGTGCGTTGGGGGAGGCGGTGCGGCAGCATCGGCTGCAGTACAACCCGGCGCGGCCGACGATCGTGCCTCGGCCGCGAGCGGCGGAGCGGGTGAGCTTGCTCCGCTTTGACGGACACCCTCGTTGTGTTGTTCAGGCCGCCGTGAGGGCGGCCTCGTATTCGACGGGTGTGCGGTAGCCGAGGCTGCTGTGCAGCCTGCGGATATTGTACCAGGCCTCGATGTACTCGAATACCTCGGCGCGGGCGGCGGCCCGTGTCGGCCAGGGCCGGCCCGGTCCCAGGTCGTTCTTGAGGGTGGCGAAGAACGACTCGGCGAGTGTGTTGTCCCGGCACCGGCCGGTGCGTCCGACCGAGAGACGGATCCCGAACCCTGTTGCGAGCAGGGCGAATTCGTGGCTGGTGTACTGGCGGCCGCGATCCGAGTGGAACACCTTTCCGGCGTTCGGGCGCTGTCTGCGAACGGCGTCGCGCAGCGCGTCGGCGACCGGCTCGGTGCGCAGGTGGTCCGCGGAGGCCCAGCCGACGACCTTGCGGGTGGCGATGTCGATGACGGTGGCGAGGAACAGCCATCCCTGTTCGGTGGGCAGGTGGGTGATGTCGCCGCACCATCGCGTCACCGGTGCCGGTCCGGGCGTGAAGTCGCGCCCGATCAGGTCGGGGCGGCCGGAGGCGTGCGGGTCGGGGACGGTGGTGCGCCGTCCTCGTCGGCGATGTCCGCCGACGAGGCCTGCTGCGCGCATCAGCCGCGCGATGCGGCGGCGCCCGACCCGGGCACCGCCGCGGACCAGGACCGCGTGCACGCGCGGGGCTCCGTAACTCCCGCGCGAGGCCCGGTGGGCGTTCACGGCGGCTGACGCGCGGGCGATGTCCAAGGTCTTGTTCGATCGGCTGGGGGTGTTGGAGGAGGGCACGCACGAGTACCAGTACGTGCGCAACACCCTGATCGAACTCAACATCCCCCTCGTGCGGTTCGTCGCCGGGCGCTTCCGCTCGCGCCCGGAGACCACCGAGGAGATGGTCCAGGTCGGCACGATCGGCCTGATCAAGGCCATCGACCGCTTCGACCCCTCCTTCGACGTCGAGTTCCCCACCTTCGCCGTCCCCACCATCTCGGGGGAGATCAAGCGGTTCTTCCGCGACACCTCCTGGTCCGTCCACGTGCCCCGCCGGCTCCAGGAACTGCGCCTGGAACCGGTCAAGGCCCGCGACGCCTTCACCACCGAACACGACCGCGAACCCATCCCGGCGGAGCTCGCGAACAGGCTCGGCCTCGCCGTCGAGGAGGTCGTCGAGGGACTCACCGCCGCCGCGGGCTACACGGCTGCCTCCCTCGATGCCCCCGTCGGCGGCGACGGTCCCGCCGAGGCCAATGCCTCGCGCGCCGCGTTCGTCGACCCCGGCTACGACCTCGCGGAGAATCTGCACGACCTCAAGCCGCTGATCGCGGCTCTCCCACCGCGCGACCGCGACATCCTGTCGGTGCGCTTCGGCCGGGAACTCACCCAGTCCCAGATCGGCGAACGCCTGGGCATCTCCCGGATGCACGTCTCGCGCCTGCTCGCCCGCACACTCGCCAGGCTGCGGACCGAACTTCTCGCCGACTGAGGCCCGATCGAGATACGCGGGGATGTGCGCGTCCCAGCGGGATTTCGGCCCGCATGCCGCGAACAATCTCGCCCTGCCGCGACCGCCCCGCCGCAGTCCGAACCTGATGCCGATTCGATGGCACTCATCGTCACGCCCCTCACCCGCCCGCCGATGTGCGCAACGCCTTCGGCCGGGTTTCCGGGGGGCGCCGGCTGCCTTCCTGCCGACCATCTCGTGCCACCGCCCCGGCAGGCTCGACGGTGGGCTGTCTGCCGACGGATGCCTGGCAAGTATCCTCCGTTACCCGGTCGGATGGCGGTGATTGCCTTTAATAGTAGGAAATAGGTTCCACGTGCTTATGCTTCCCGTATCGGCCCGGACCCCGTCGATGTCATCGCACATCGACACGATCGGGGATCGCCATGTCCGTTTCGGGTGCCTATCCGCTGTTGTCAATCCGCCGGCACGGTAATGCCCTGGTGATCGTGTTGCGAGGCGCGATCGACGCGGCGAACGCTCCGGAGATCGAGTTCCACCTCGATTGCTTTACCGCGATCGGGCCGGCGCTGCTGCTGATCGACCTGCGCCCGGTGACCTTTATCGGCTCCTGCGGCATCAGGCTGCTGGCGCGTGCCCACGAACGACTGCTGGCCCACGGCGGCAGCCTCAGTTTGATTTGTGTGCGTCCGTTTGTGCTGCGCCTGTTCGCCGTTCCCGGTCTGTGTCCGTGCTTCACCATCCTCGATCGACTGCCCGATCCCACCTTCGCGGCCTGACCGACATCCCGGATGTCGGCGGGGTCGGCCGCCACCGTCGGCCGACCCGGATGCGTCCGTGCGCACGCAACTCGACCGACGCCTCGGTCCGTGCGCCGCACGACGCCGTGTGTGCGAGCCGGCGCCGGATCGGCTCGGCGGTTCATTCGTGCGGCCGCCGGACACGGGCTCGGTTGCTTTGGTCGGCAGTTCGGCGGGTCGTGCGGGATCGGGTTCCTCGGGTCGCGGTGCGGTGTCCGCCTGCCTCGGCCTCTGTCGTTGCGGAGGGGATCGATTCGACCCCACGCGCAAGGACTCGGCCCGGGCCCGTCGCGCCGAGTTCGTCCCTTCTCGACGGCAACGGCTCGCCAGAGACCGCCTGTTGAGTCCATGGCGGCATATCCGGCAGCACCGCGCAGGGGCCGATGGGCCCGGCGGATCGGGCCCGACTGGCCCCGGCCGCGGCCCGGCTGCCCAGCCTGTGTGACCGGAGCGGGATGCCGAGTCGTTGTCCGAGCCGAGGATCGGCGGGCGTTCGCCGCCGTCAACCCAGCGGGACGCGCCATTCCAGGACGGCTCCGATGTCGGGCGCGGGTCCGAACGAGCAGATGCCACCGAGGGTTTCGACCCGCTTGGGGATGTTGCCCAGGCCGCTGTCGCGCGTGAGGGTCGGCGGCGGACCCACGCTGTCGTCGCGGTGTCGCCGGTGGGCAGCCCGCGGGTCAGGTTGTCGATGGCGACGCCGTCCGCCGCCGCGAGGGTGCGCAGCACCGCCTCGTCGTCCTCGTCGAAGTCCGCGCCGCCGCGTTTCTCGGTCGGGTACAGGTTGCCGAAGACGGTGTCGCGGATCCGGATGGACCCCCACGAAGGTGTTCATCGGCGGGTGGCCGGCATTCACCGGCGGAGTGGGTGAGAACGACGACACCTTGCGCGCCGACATGGTCGCCGAACTGGGCTTCCTGGACGTGCGGTTGGACCCGGAGGCCAACGCACGGGCGCGAGCGGACGCCGAGATCGGCGCGGCGGGCGCGCGGGTGCGCAGCGTGGTCGTCACCGCCGGTGAGGACGTGTGGATCGCACGCGAGACCCGCGAGACGGTGAAATGAGGCCCGGCTCGCCACGGCGTGGGCCACCGGGCCTGGCCCGGCGCGAGGTGTTCGGCGGCGGCTGCACGTCGGTCCGAACGAGCCGTGTATCGGCGGACGTTCGGCCCGATCCCGGTCCCGGCGGAGGGGACATGGTGTGACGTGGCCTCGGGGAGGGATCATGCAGCATGGCATGGGTGGCCGGGGCTCGCGAAGTGGGCGGCGACAAGGCATGGTTCGGGCGTCGCGAACCTTTGCGGGCCCCCGGTTCGGGTCAGCGGGTACCTGGCGAGTCGGCCGACCAGGTCCAGTCGCGGACCTCGGACATGTCCTCACCGTGTTCGAGGATCCAGGAGCGGTGGCGGGTGCGGGCGTCGAGCATGGTCTGGCGTACCGTCGCGGCACGCGAACCGAGGCCGGGGACGCGGTCGATGACGTCGACGACGCGTTGGTAGCGGTCCATGTCGTTGAGGACGACCATGTCGAACGGCGTGGTGGTGGTGCCGTATTCCTTGTATCCGCGTACGTGCAGATGGGCGTGGTTGCGGCGGCGGTAGGCGAGGCGGTGGATCAACCAGGGATAGCCGTGGTAGGCGAAGATCACGGGGACGTCGACGCCGAACAGCGCGTCGTATGCCGCGTCCGGCATGCCGTGCGGGTGTTCGCTCTCGGGGAGCAGTCGCATCAGGTCGACCACGTTGACCACGCGCACGCGCAGTTCGGGTAGGTGACGGCGGATCAGGTCGACGGCGGCCAGGGTCTCCAGGGTCGGCACGTCACCGGCGCAGGCCAACACCACGTCGGGGTATCCCTCGTCGTTGGAGGCCCATTCCCACACCCCCGCGCCGCGCGTGCAGTGCAGGATCGCCTCGTCCATGGTGAGCCAGTCGGGGGTGGGCGTCTTGCCGGCCACGATCACGTTGACCAGGCCGCGGCTGCGCAGGACGTGATCGCCTACGGACAGCAGGGTGTTGGTGTCCGGCGGCAGGTAGACGCGGACGACCTCGGGGCGTTTGTTGATGACGTTGTCGACGAAGCCGGGGTCCTGGTGCGAGAAGCCGTTCTGGTCCTGGCGCCAGACGTGGGAGGTGAGCAGGTAGTTGAGGGAGCGCGTCCAACTCCCCACGTGGCATGCGCGCGAGGAGTGTCGGGTTGGCGATCTTCCAGCCGTTCAGGTGCAGGATCGGCAGTACGGCGCCGTCGGTGCGCGGGCTGAGGAACTTGTTCCCGTGCCAGGAGGCGGCGAGCGGGCCGGTCTCCGCCTCGCCGTCGCCGATCACGCACGCGACGACCAGGTCCGGGTTGTCGAAGGCGGCGCCGAAGGCGTGCGCGAGGCTGTAGCCGAGTTCGCCGCCCTCGTGGATCGAGCCGGGCACGCCGGGCGCGATGTGGCTGGGCACGCCGACGGGTTGGGAGAACCGCCGGAACAGGGTGAGCATGCCGGCCGCGTCCCGGGACACGTCCGGGAAGCGCTCGCTGTACGTGCCGTCCAGCCACGAAGCGGCCAGCGCGGAGGGCCCGCCGTGTCCGGGGCCGGTGACGTGCAGGGCGTGTGTACCGCGTTCGCGGATGGCCCGGTTCAGGTGGGCGTCGTCGACCGCCGTCAGGTCGGGCTCTGCGGGGGTTGCCGTCGTCATCGGTTTTCCTCTCGTGCGTCACCGGAACTGCGCTCGTTCCCACGCTCGTGTCCTACCGCGTGCCGAGTGAAGGGCCGAACGGCCATGCGAAACCGGGCCCTCTGGGACTGATGCCGGTGAGCCGGGGTGAAATCTCGTGCCTCGTGGGCGATACGAATCGGTGCCGTGCCTCGGGAGCCGAAATGGAGGCGAACGGCGCCGGACGACGAACGGGCCGACGCCGCCGGCGGAGCGCTTGCGCGTTTCGTGCGTCCCGGCTCGAAGGACTTGTCGCCGCGCGGGTCAGTCGGTGACGAGTTCGGCGCGGAGTTTGTCGAGAATGCGGGTGAGCAAGCGGGAGATGTGCATCTGGGACAGGCCCAGGTGTTCGCCTATCTGGGCCTGGGTCATCTCTTGGCCGAAGCGCATGGACACGATCTCGCGCTCGCGCTGTGGGAGCGAGGCGATGGCCGGCTTGAGGATGAGCAGGTTCTCGACCCTGTCGAAACCCGGGTCCACAAACGTGGCCCGGATGCTGAACATGCCGGCCGGGCCGTTGCCCGCGAGGGCGTCCAGGGATACCGCGGTGAAACCGGCGGAGGCGGTCAGTCCCTCGGTGACTTCCCCGATGCCTTTTCCGGTGAGTTCGGCGAATTCGGCGGTGCAGGGTTCGCGATCGTGCTCGGCGGTGAACGCGTCTCGAGCCTTGGCCAACTCCAGGCGGAGTTCCTGTAGTCGGCGCGGGACGTGTACGGCCCAGGAGGTGTCGCGAAAGAAGCGCTTGATCTCGCCGGAGATGGTGGGGATCGCGAAGGTGGGAAACGCGTAGCCCAGGGCCGGGTCGAAGCGGTCGATGGCCTTGATCAGGCCGATCGTGCCGACTTGGACCATTTCCTCCATGTTCTCGTGGCGGGCCCGGTAGCGGCCCGCGATGTAGCGCACGAGCGGGATGTTCGTCTCGATGAGCGTGTTGCGCACGTACTGATACTCGTGCGTGCCCTCCCGCAACACCCTCAACCGGTCGAAGAGAACTCTCGACATCACCCGAGCATCGGCCGTGGTCGTCTCGTCCGTGGCGCCCGCTGTCGGCAGGGTGGCGGGCGGCGTGTGCCGCCGGCCGGTGGTCGCGTCGGTTGTCATCGCGGTGATCGGGTGCACCGGGCATCCCTCTCGATTGTCGGACGATCGCAGGGGCGCGTTGCCCGACACCGAGCGAGGTACGTCCGTGTGCGGTGATCCATCGCGTTGACAATCTCGCGGCAGAGGTGCCGGGCGCGGGCCTCCCCGGGGACCCGCGGGCCATCCCGCGTGGAGCGCCCGCACGCGGTGAAGGGGGTACCGGGCCTGAGGTGCCTGCCCCGCTGCCCGCTCCGGCACGCCGTTCGCGGGGAATCGGAGAGCGAGCAGGTCCCGTGCGTGGTCGCCGACGCGGACGATGCGGTCATCGGCGAGCCCGGCTCCTGTGCGGGCGCCGACTGCCGGTCCGGCGGCCGGTGCCGCCGCGCTGCCCTTCGAACAGGCGGTAGCCGACGAGGAGGAGCGCGGCGCCGGCGATGGCGCTGACCCAGGTGGAGAGGTTGAAGAAGCCCTGGGTGCCGTGGACGTGGAAGAGGTGCACGGCGAGGTAGCCGCCGAGCAGTGCGCCGACGATGCCGATGACGATGGTGACGACGAATCCGCCGGGGTCCCGGCCGGGGACGAGCATTTTGGCGATGATCCCGGCGACGAGTCCGAGGATGATCCAGGCGATGATGCCCATGACCGTGCGCTCCTGATCGGTTGTGGTGTACCGGCTGCCGCCGCCGGGTTCGGGCCGGTGGCGGAATCGTGTGCCCGTGCGTCCGAGCCGTGTGAGCTCGGGGTGGCGGGATGCATTCGCCTTGGCGGGTCTCGTGGTTGCGCTCGGCGATCGCCTCCGTGTGGCGGTGGCGGCGGAACGAGCGAAGGACCGAGCCGGTCGGGCAAGGAAGGGTGTTACCGCACGCGGGGCGTATCGTCCGCGATGTCGTCGTCGGGCAGGTGGATGTCGTGGACGGAGATGTTCACCTCGACGACCTCCAGGCCGGTCATGCGCTCGATCGCGTCGATGACGTTGGCGCGGACCTGCGCGGCGACATCGGCGATGTCCATGCCGTAGTCGACGACGACCGCCAGGTCGACGGCGGTCTGCTTCTCCCCGACCTTCACCTTGACGCCGCGGCCCGCGGCCCTGCCGGTCCCGGGTACGCGGTCGCGCACCGCGCCGTAGGTGCGGGCGAAGCCACCGCCCATCGCGTGGATGCCGGGAATCTCCCGGGCGGCCATACCGGCGATCTTCTCCACGACGCCGTCGGCGATGGAGGTCCTGCCCCGCGTCGCGGGCGGCTCCCTGGGCGTAATCCGCGTGGCCGGCTCGCGTACGTCGAGTTCGAGTGATTCGGCGTGGGGCGCCTGGCCGACCTCGGGCCGGGTCTGCACCTGCGGTTCGGGCTTGGACAGTGTGTGGTTGATCGGCTTCGTCACGCGAAGCCACCTCCTCGGGACATCGACTGGCTTACGAGCGACCGGCGTACGAGCGGCGGCAGGCCCGGCGTCTCACGACGTGCGAAGCCGGCCGAGACGGGCCGGCCGACGGGATTCGCGACGTGGGTCGCGACCGAGCACCGGGTTGGCAGCACCGTGGCGCGTGCACGCAGCGGGATGGGTCCACTTGTCGCCCGCCGCTGGTGGTGGGAGCGGGGAGCGGCGCGACGGTACCGACCGGCGCGCGTCTCTCCAGACCCGGCCGAAGACCGGGCAGGCGCCGATGGCGATGACACGGATCCCGGTAGTCGCGTGCACCACGTGCCTCCTCGGAGCGGACGGTTCGTCTCGCCGCCGGGGGCCCGGGCTGCTATACGCAACGTAGTACCACAATCCCTCCCTGAACAGGCCCGCCGCCGAGGTATTCCGTCGCCGGGGACCGCGTCCGGACGGTGCCGGCGACGAGCCCCACCCTCGACGGCTCGTCGACTCCGGTGCGGCAGGGACGCATCGCACCGAACTCCCCGATGCCGCACGCCCGTGCCGTTTCGCCGGGACCCCGCGGACGACGACCGCGTAGGGCCCGAAAAGTGAACACAGGCGGTGTGATCGGTGCGGGACGGGGGTCAGCTTGCGGGTGGCGCCCGCAGGAGCATGAGGGCGGTGTCGTCGGAGGCGTGGCCTCGGGCGTGGTCGGTGACCGCGTGGGAGAGGTGGTCCACGGTTCGGGCGGCGTCCAGGCCGCGGGTTTCGCCGAGGGTTTCGGCGAGGCGTTCTTCGCCGAACAGGGGGTGTCCGCGTCCGGCGCGGGCCTCGGTGATGCCGTCGGTGTAGAGCAGCAGGGCGTCGCCGGGGTCGAGGCGGAAGTGGGTCTCGGTCAGTCGCACGTCGTCGATGAAGGTGCCGGAGAGGGTGCCGGGGCAGTGGACTTCCTCGACGGTGCCGTCGGCGCGCCGAATCAGCGGGGGTGGGTGACCGGCGCTGGAGAGGCGGCCGGTGATGCCGTCGGGGCCCGGGCGCAGGATGGCGAGGACGGCGCTGAGGAAGCGGTCGTCGGTGCGCTGCTCGACCAGTGCCTCGTGCAGACGGTGCAGGATCTTGGCGGGCGCCGCGTGTTGGGTGGCCTCGGTGCGGATCGTGTAGTGGGCCAGTGCGGTGATCTTGGCGGCCTCTATGCCTTTGCCGCAGACGTCGCCCATGACCGCACACCAGTTCTTGCCGCCGGTGCGGAAGAGGTCGTAGAAGTCCCCGACGACGTCGGTGCCGGTGATGTCGGCGGCCAGGTACAGCGCGGCGGCGTCCAGGCCCGGGACGGTGGGCAGGCGTGGCGGCAGGAGGTTGTCCTGGAGGGTTCGGGCGAGGGTGGCGGAGGCGTGGCCGGCGTCGCGGGCCCGGGTGAGTGCCTGGCGCAGGGCGATCTCGGAGGAGGCCGCGCGGGCCACGGTCTGCAGAGCCTGCAGATGGGCCGTGGTGAAGGGGCGTGGTCGGGTGTCGACGACGTAGAAGCCGCCGAGGACATGGCCGTCGACGGAGAGGACCGGGTAGCCGGCCCAGGCTCCGATCCGCGCGGCGGACAGGACCTCGAAGCCGTCGACGCGGGGGGCGTAGCGGGCGTCCTCGGCGATCAACGGCGCGCGGGTGGCGATCAGGAGGTGGCAGGGACTGTCCGCGAGGCGGCTCTCGCGGGTGGCCGCGTCGGGATCGACGCCGATCGCGCTCTTCCAGAACACCCGCTCCGTGTCCGCGACCGTGAGGAACGCCGCGCGGGCGCCGGTGATCGTCAGGGCCAGTCGGACGAGGTTGTCGAAGAACTCCTCCGGAGGGCTGTCGAGCAGGCCGCTCGCGGTGACCGCGGCCAGCCGCCGCGGATCGCACACGGCGGCCGACGGTTGGGCGGTGATGTTCGAGCCGGTCGGCTCTCGGGCCGTTTCGATGGACGTCATGCGGCCCTTTTCCGGTGGATGCGAGTCGGACCCGAACGCGCCTACCCGGGTCCTGCGCTGTGGGCCGGCCGGGTGGCCTGTCATGGGCGGGTCGGCCCGTCGTCGTCCTCGGTGCGCAGGTGCAGGCGGTGGTCGAGGACGGCGCGGGCGGTGTCCAGCAGAGGTGAGTCGTGCCCGAAGGCGTGGGCCCGCAGGCGTATCAGGGCATGGGCGGGTGTGATGCCCAGTTGTGCGCTGAGCATGCCGGTGGCCTGATGGACCTCGGCGAAGTGCAGTTCCTGCCCTTCGGCGAGGAACGCGGTGGGGGAGTCGGGTTGTGCGGCGACACCGATGAGGAGTGATCCGAGGGCTCCGGCCAGGACGAACGCGTCGGTGAGTTGACCGGGCGTCATCGGGCCCGGTGTGGTGCGGTGGCCGGTGAGGACGCCCAGGACGATGACGCCGAGCCGCAGGGGGAACGCGAAGATGGCGTGCACGCCCAGGTCCATGATCTCGGGGAGCAGGCCGGGCCAGCGCGTCGGCGGGATCGCCGGGAGGTCGGCGGCGAGGAAGAGCGTGCCGTGGGCGGCGTCGGTGCTGGGTCCTTGGCCCTGGGTGAGTTGCAGGTCCTCCAACGGGGCGGTCAAAGCGCCGCAGGATTGGAGGAGTTCGGGGGGCGGGCCGCCGGGGGCCAGGAGGAAGGCCAGTCCGTCCAGGCCCAGGGACTCGGCGCACTCGGACAGCGGAAGCGGACTCAGGGCGGGGCCGGCTCGGGTCTGTTGGGCGAGCAGGTACCGGGCCATCGCGCGCTGCGACACCGATGTCATCGCGGATCCCCCGGCCTGGAGGCGGTGGCACCGCCCGGCGGTGTGTCAGGCACCGGGGCCGATCAAGGACGGGTCCACGCTGCCGTCCAGGATCGCCCGGGCGACGTCGGTCAGGCGCAGACCGTGCGCGTGGGCATGGGCGCGCAGGAGCCGGAACGCCCGGTCGACGCCGATCTCGCGATGGTGTGCCAGGAACCCGTTGGCCTGTTCGATCACGATCCGGCTGTCCAGGGTGGCCTGCAACTGGGCCGCCACGGTCATCTGCTCGTGCACGGCGCGGTGTTGCAGCACGCCGATGGTGGCGGTGTCCGCCAGCGCCTGCCCCAGGCGCAGGTGCGCCGGGTCGAGCGGGCCGGAGCGGTCTCGGAAGAGGTTGAGGGCACCGATCGTGGTGTCGTGCAGGCGCAACGGGGCCGCGACGACGGAGGTGAAGCCCATGTCCAATGCGTGGGGGGTGAATCGAGGCCATCGTCGGCGTGCCATCTCGGTGTCGAGTGCGACGTCGGAGACCGGGGCGCCGGTGTGACAGCAGTCGCGGCACGGCCCTTCGTCCCACTCGATACTCGCCAATTCCAGATTGCGGGTGCGCTCGTCCGAGGCCGCGGCCTCCACGACCCGGCCCTCGGGGGTGGCCAGCATGACCCCGGCCGCCGCGACGTCGAGCAGTTCGACGCAGTGCTCGGCGAGGGTGTGCAGGAAGTTGATGGCGTCGAAATCCCGCACCAGCGTGTTCGCCAGATCCACGAACGCCGCCGCCAACAGTTCCTCACGCGGTCGGACGGACACCACAGCCTCAGATCCCCACGGTCGTAGGCGAACCTCACGGGGATCGGCCCTGCCGTGTCTCGCGCCCAGTATCGTCGGCACATCACCCGCAGTCCACCGAGCAACTCCCACCGTACCGGTGCCGCGGCGCAGCGGGCCCGCGCCGGGAATACCCGAAGTCGTCGGTATCCGTGCTACGTTGATTCCAGTTGCAGTTGTGGTACCCATGAACTTTGTGTGCACCTGACGGGCGTGATCCGCAGGTGCATTTTTTGTTTGGCCGGTCATCTCCGGATGGGCTCCTTGCGGCGACGCGGAATCGCACATCTTGGATTCCGGAACTGCTCCCCCGATGAAGGAGAACGACATGGCGACCACCGGTACCGTGAAGTGGTTCAACGCGGACAAGGGCTTCGGCTTCATCGAGCAGGACGGCGGCGGCCCCGACGTCTTCGCCCACTTCTCGAACATCGCCGCCCAGGGCTTCCGTGAGCTCCAGGAAGGCCAGAAGGTCTCCTTCGACGTCACCCAGGGCCAGAAGGGCCCGCAGGCCGAGAACATCGTTCCCGCCTGACGCCTTTCGGCGCCTCCGTGCGAGGACCCCGCCACCGTGAGGTCGCGGGGTCCTCGCACGGCGTTCGTGTTTCCGCCGCCGGCCGCTCGTTCCTCGTCCCGAGGTCACGGCGACGGCAGGCGACGCAGTATCCCCGCCCGGCAGGCGGCGGCCGACGGCTTTCGACCGCGCACCGCCCGCCGCCCCCGGACCTTGCAGTCCGTTCGAGCCGGCCGTCTTTTCCGACGACGCCGCGCCTTTCGAAGTGTGTTCGCGCGAATTTCCTTCGCCCCGCTTCGTTTCCGCTTTTCATTTCGGCTCGTTCTCGTGATGCCTTGCGCGGCTTTCGGCTGCCGGGTCTCCGCGGTACGTGCCGTGTCGAGGAAGGTTCCCCGTGAACCCGAACGCCCGCTCCAACAGCTCTTCGTACGGTTCCTCCTCCCGCGGCCGTAGCGGCGGCACCGGCGGCTACGGCCGCTCGGCCGCCGGCGGCAGCGGCTACGGACGTTCCGGCACCTCCGGCTCCTCGGGTCGCTCCGGCGGCTACGCCCGTTCGGGCGGTTCCGGCGGCTACGGCCGTCGTTCCTCCGGGGCGCAGGGGGAATTCGCGCTTCCGGTCACCACCACCCCGGCGCTGCCCGCGGTGGCCTCCTTCGCCGAGTTGGACATGCCGTCCGAACTGCTGGCGACCTTGACCGGCCTGGGTGTGACCGAGCCGTTCCCGATCCAGGCGGCGACGCTGCCGAACTCGCTGGTCGGCCGCAACGTGCTGGGCCGGGGCCGGACCGGATCCGGCAAGACGTTGGCCTTCGGCCTGGCACTGCTCGCGCGTACCGCCGGCCGGCGCGCCGAACCCCGGCATCCGCTCGCGCTGGTGCTGGTGCCCACCCGTGAGCTGGCCCAGCAGGTCACCGACGCCCTGACCCCGTACGCCCGTTCGCTGCGACTGCGGACGGCCACGGTGACCGGCGGCACGCCGATCGGCCGCCAGATCACCGCACTGCGCGGCGGCGCCGAGGTGGTCGTGGCCACGCCCGGCCGGCTCAAGGACCTCCTCGATCGCGGCGCCTGCGTGCTGACCGAGGTCGGTGTCACGGTCCTGGACGAGGCCGATCAGATGGCGGACATGGGCTTCATGCCGCAGGTCACCGAACTCCTGGACCGGGTACGCCCCGACGGGCAGCGGATGTTGTTCTCGGCCACCCTGGACCGCAACGTCGACCTGCTGGTGCGCAAGTATCTCCACGACCCGGTCGTGCACTCGGTCGACCCGTCCGCCGGCGCGGTCACCACGATGGAACACCACGTGCTGCACGTCCAGGGATCGGACAAGAACGCCGCCACCACGCACATCGCCGCCCGCGACGGCCGGGTGATCATGTTCCTCGACACCAAGCACGCGGTCGACCGCCTCACCGCGCACCTGCTGGAGAGCGGGGTCCGCGCCGCCGCGCTGCACGGCGGCAAGTCCCAGCCCGAACGCACCCGCACGCTCACCCAGTTCAAGTCCGGCCACGTCACCGTCCTGGTCGCCACGAACGTCGCCGCCCGCGGCATCCACGTGGACAACCTCGACCTGGTCGTCAACGTCGACCCGCCCGGCGACCACAAGGACTACCTGCACCGCGGCGGCCGCACCGCCCGCGCCGGCGAGTCCGGCAGCGTGGTCACCCTGGTCCTGCCCGGCGAGCGCCGCCAAATGGCCCGCCTGATGTCCGACGCCGGCATCACACCGCAGACCACCCAGGTCCGCTCCGGCGAGGCCGAACTGACCCGGATCACCGGCGCCCAGGCACCCTCCGGAATCCCGGTCGTCATCACCGCGCCGGCGGTGGACCGCCCCCGCCGCACCGCCGGCGGCTCCTCCTCACGCGGACGCCGCAGCGGCTCCGCCCAGGCCCGCCGATCCGGCCCCGGCACCCGCCCCGCACCCCGCGCGGTCACCGCAGCCTGATCGGCATCCCGTGACATCCGGCCCTGAAGCGCCGGCCACGCACCCGTCCACCGGGTGCGCGTGGCCCGGTACTTCAGGGCCGTTCGCCGTCCCGGACATGTCGCCGGCGCACGCCGAGTGCCTCGTGCTTCACGGGAGATACCGGCGAAGGTCGGTTCCGGCGACGGTGATATTCCCGGATCGCGCGGATCGGACGACGCAGGGTCTCGGGCGCCGGCGGGCATCGGCGATGCGGCCGGTCGCGAAGTCGACGAACCGGTCGGGTCCGGAGGTCTCGGCTTCGGGATGCGCGCCTCTGTGACACCGCCGGTGTAGAGCAGGAGCCGGCCGTCGGGCCCGAGTTGTTCCTCGTACGGCTCGACGGGCAGGCCCGCGAGGAGTGCGCGGTCGAGCGCCGTGTCGAGGATGGCGTGGTCGGCTTCCGCACCCACGAAGCCCAGGCGTTCGGCTACGCTCACAACCGACGCCTGGCTCGCGTGGGGTCGCCCATCGACCGCGCCTCAACCTCGGGAGCAGTCGCGCGCCGGCCCGTGACCCGCCGCGAGGCAGCGCCGGCCCCACCGCGCTTACTCGTCCGCCTATCGCGGGACCAGTCTCGACCGAGGGTGACGCTGATGGATGAACAACTCCTTGCCAAGACGTTCGTCGAACTCGCCGACAACCTCGTCGCCGACTTCGACCTCATCGACTTCCTGCGCCTGCTCACCGATCGTTGCGTCGGCATGTTTGGCGTCGGAGCCGCCGGCGTACTCCTCGCGGACCCGAACGGCGAACTTCGCGTGATGGCCGCCTCCGACGAACGGGTGCGTCTGCTCGAACTCTTCCAATTGCAGAACGACGAGGGCCCCTGCCTGGAGTGCTACCGCACCGGCGCTGCGGTGTCCGTCCCCGACCTCGCCGCCGAAACCGACCGGTGGCAACACTTCGTCGCCGAAGCACGCTCGAACGGCTACGCGGCCGTCCAGGCGCTGCCCATGCGCCTGCGCAACGAAGTCATCGGCGCCCTCAATCTCTTCCGCGTCACCCCCGGACCCTTCGACCCCGTCGACACCCGGATCGCCCAAGCCCTCGCCGACGTCGCGACCATCAGCCTGCTCCAACAACGGTCCTTTCACCGCAGCAGCGTCGTCAACGAACAACTGCAGTCGGCACTGAACAGCCGCGTCGTGATCGAACAGGCCAAAGGCAAACTCGCCGAACGCCACGACCTCGACATGGAACAGGCGTTCACCGCCCTACGCGGCTACGCCCGCTCGCACAACCGCCGACTCTCCGACGTCGCCCGAGATTTCATCGACGGCACCGAACCCCTGGCCGAACTCGAGCACTGAACCCGAGCACGGACCGAGGACGCCGATACCGGCGTCGTGAGACGGAGAGGGAGACGGGCGCACGGTCATGGTCGGCCGATGCCCGGTTCCCCGACGGTGCCGACGGACGGGCAGGCGCTCCGCCGGGAGACCCGACGGAGCGCCTGCCCGAATTCCGCTCACCGCGCGAGGGCGGTCGCCGATCGCGTGGTGCCTCAGCAGGGGAGAGTGGTATGGCCTGAGGCGCCGGTGGCGCCGGTGGTGCCGTCCGCGCCGAACGTGGCGGCGGTGCCGTTGCCGCCGGGCATGCCGGGACAGACCGGACTGGCTGCCCCGCCGGCGCCACCGAGGCCGCCCTTGTGGCCGCCGCCCGCCGTGGACGCCCCGCCGTTGCCGCCCTTGCCGCCGGCGATCCCGGCGCCCGCGTCGCCGACGCCGCCCACGCCGCCCTTGCCACCGGTCCCGCCGAGGGTGGCCGCGCCGCCGAAGCCGCCGTTGCCGCCGTTGCCGTTGGCACCGCCCGCGCCGCCGGTACCGCCGGCACCTCCGACACTGGCGCTGCCGTCGGCGTTGCCGCCGGTTCCGCCGGTACCGCCGTTGCCGTTGGCACCGGCCGCGCCACCGGTGCCGCCCAGGCCGCCGAGGCCGCCATTGGTGCCCACGCCGTCGGCACCGTTGCCACCGGGGAAGCCGAGGATGCCGATGGCGACGCGGGACCCGGAGCCGCCCGCGTCGACCAGGGCCGCGGCGGAGGCAAGGGTCGGAGTCGCCAGGCCGGCCACGGCGATGGCGGCGACCACGAGGGTCCGGGACATGACGGGAGTGCGCATGAAGCGCATGGGAATACCTTCCGATTTGCGCGGCCGAAGAAATTCCTCGGCCGACAAACAACCACCCTAGGCAGGAATATCGCGTTCCGCCCCGATCGGGTGATTATATTTCTCGGAATACTGTATTGGTCGAACTTTCGCTCTAAATATTATTACCTTGCCACAATATGGTGGTTGCCTGATGCCGGGGAGGAGGTCTCGCGCGGGCATGTCGAATCGGTCCTCGTTTTCAACGGGAGGGGCTACACCACGGTGCGGGGCCGGTGTCGCGGAGCGCGGACGTGGCATCTCCCCGGCCCTCACAGTCCTCGCGATTCCCTGGCCGACCTCGCCGAGGTGAGCGGGCGAATGGGTGCGGGGTCAGGGTCGGTGCTCGTCGTGGTCGTGGTGTCGTTCGGTCTCGTATACGGCCGCTTGGACGCGGCGTTCGACGCCCGGCTTGTCGAGCACGGCCCAGACGTAGTTCTTGACCGTCTTCTCCGCGAGACCCAGGGCCTCGGCAATCTCACGGTTCGTCAGACCCTCCGCGATGTGTGCCGGGACCTGCTGCTCTCGATGGCTCGGTCCCGCCGTCCCCGGATCGGCGACCGACCCGCTGCGGACCCGGTCGAGAACTCGGGTGGTCACCGCCGGGTCGAGCAACGATTGCCCGGCCGCGACAGTGCGCACCGCGGCGACGAGATCCCGGCCCCTGATCTGTTTGAGGACGTAGCCGGACGCGCCTGCCAGGATCGCTGCGAACAGTGCTTCCTCGTCGTCGTACGAGGTCGGGATCAACGCCTTGATCTCGGGAAACCGCGAGCGCACGTCACGACACACGTCGATCCCGCTGCCGTCGGGCAGTCGCCCGTCGAGGATCGCCACGTCCGCCGGGCGGTCCCTCGATCGGGGCGGCCAGGACTCGGGGCGGCGCGTTCGTGTCGCGGAACAACTCGGACAAGGCGTGTCGCAGGCGCTCACGAGCCACCTCCACCGGCGCATCACTGCCCGGGAAGTCCGGCTTCGTGTCCGCGAGATGCTCCCACACCGACACCACGTCGAGCACCGATCCCCGTTTGCTCGCCTGCCTTGCCGCCCGGCGCAGCGAACGGAGGGCACCCGGTCACGCGGAGACGGGGCGGGTGGCCGGCGTCACCGTGGAGCGGCCGGCGAACGACGCAGACCGGTGCTGAAGTACGCGGCGCGGCGACGCAGGTGCCGGAGTTCGTCGCCGGCTCGCCGGTGCGGGTGGTCGACCGCCGCTGCGCGGTGGAAGAGGTGTTTCCCTACTTCGATCAGGGCCAGGTAGCCGACGACCATGCCCACGAGGCCGCGAAGAACGCCGCCGGCAGCGGGCGGAAGCCGAGGGCGTGGGCGAACGGGGTGGCGGGGATGAGCACCCCGACGGCGACGACGCCCAGGGTCGCCAGCGTCAGCGGCAGGCTGGGTCTGCTGCGGAGGAACGGGACGCGCCGGGTGCGGATCGCGAAGATCACCAGCGCCTGGGTGGCCAGGGATTCGACGAACCAACCGCTGCGGAACTGCTCGGTCCGGAGTCGAAGACCCACAACATGACCGCGAACGTGGCGAAGTCGAACACCGAGCTGAGCGGGCCGAAGCACAGCATGAAGCGGCGGATGAAGGCGATGTCCCAGTGCGAGGGCCGGCGCAGTTGTTCGTCGTCGACGTTGTCGGTGGGGATGGCGAGTTGGCCGGTGTCGTAGAGCAGGTTGTTGAGCAGGATCTGCGACGGCAGCATCGGCAGGAAGGACAGGAACAGCGACGCGCCGGCGGCGGAGGCCATGTTGCCGAAGTTGCCGGAGGTGCCCATCGGGACGTACTTGATGGTGTTGGCGAAGATCCGGCGGCCTTCGGCGACGCCGTCGGCCAGCACGTCGAGGTTCTTCTCCAGCAGGATCACGTCGGCCGCGTCCTTGGCGACATCGTGTGCGGACTCGACCGAGATGCCCACGTCGGCGGCGTGCAGCGCGAGCGCGTCGTTGACGCCGTCGCCCAGGAACGCGACACCGCCGCCGGTACCGCTGCTGCGACGCACCCGCACGATACGGGCCTTGTGTTCGGGGCCGACGCGGGCGAACACGGTGGTGTCGACGACCGCGGCGGCCAGGGCGGTGTCGTCGAGGGCGGGGCCGAAGCGGATGCGCCGCTTCGCCGCCGCCCCGTCCGATAACCCCGAGGCGGCGTCCGTGTCGAGCCCGCGCAGGACATCGGAAACCGACAGCGCGGCGGCGGAGGTGACATCGCCGACCGTCCCGAGCGGCGCGATCGGCGGGGACAGCGTCATCGGGCTTCTCCTCGGGCGAATCGCACACGGAACAGGTGTCGCCAGCCGGGCACATCGCCACGACCCGTCCCCCAGCGTGCGTCCGGCCCACGACGCGTTCCAGGGCCGACCGGCCCACCGGCGAAGGGCCGGTCAGCCCTGCCGCGCGGTCGCGGGCGGAGGCATGGTGGGCCGCACGACCAGAGGAGAACGCACATGGCAGTCAATACCGAACCGCGCGTGATCGTCGGCGTGGACGGATCCGAAGGGGCGAATCTCGCGGTCGAGCACGCGGCACGGGAAGCCGCCCTGCGCGGGCTCCCGTTGGAGATCGTCACCGTGTGGGACCCGGTCCAATACAGCGAATGGGCGATACCCGCAGAGGACGCGGGCAAGGAAGCCGAACGCATCGCGCAGGACGCCGCGTTCCGCGTCCGGGAGCTGTACCCGCAGCTCGAACCGACGGCGCGCGCGACACGTGGCAACACGATCGAGCGGTTGCTCGTGGCGGGGGAGGGCGCCACGCTCATGGTGCTCGGCAGTCGCGGACGCGGACCGGTCGCGGAACTCCTGCTCGGATCGGTGAGCCTGTCCGTCGCCGCGTACACGATCTGTCCGGTGCTCGTGGTTCGCCCGGGAGTTGCGACAGCGGCGTCGGGAGACGGCGACGAGGGCACGGTCGTACTCGGTGTCGCCGGGTCCGATTGCCTGCCCGCCGTCGAAGCGGCCTTCGAGGAGGCCCGGGTGCGCGGATCGCGCCTGCGCGTGGTGACCGCGTGGTTGGATCCGCCCCCGTTCCCCATGGCCATCCCGGTGCCGGCCGGCGATTCCGCCGCCGCCGACGCGCTGCGACGCAGCGCGCTGGAGGCCGTCATTGCCCAGGTGCGTCCCGACCACCCCGGCGTCGACGTGGACATCGAGACCCCCCGCGACACGGCGGCGCACGCACTGATCACCGCGTCGCACCGAGCCGACGTCGTCGTCCTGGCCGCCCACCGCCGCACCGCCCGCTTCGGCACCCGCCTGGGCCGGGTCAGCCACGCCCTCCTCCACCACTGCCATGCACCCGTCCTGCTCGTCCCGGTCGACTGACCGCAGCACTGTCGTCGCGGCGACGCGACGCCCGGGACGTCCGGACGCGAGGGGCCGGCGGCCCCCGCCCGCACCTCCCGGTCGGGCGCCCGCACAGCCGGAATCACCCACCTCGACAAGGAAGCCGACCATGACGCGGACCGAGAGCACCGGCGGGACCTGGGTATTGACCTCCGACGGGGCCACCATCCACGTGCGCCGCCCGGAACCCCGCGACGAGGACGCCGTCCTGGCCATGCACCGCGCGATGTCCGTCGAAGACCTGCGGCTGCGTTTCTTCGGCATCTCCGACACCGCCGTGTCCCAGGCCGCGCGGCGGATCTGCGCGGTCGCGCGCCCGGGGTGCGGCTCGCTTGTCGCGGTCTCCGGGGACCGGATCGTCGGCGTCGCCGAGTACATCGCCATCGCCGGATCCGGTGCGGCCGAAGGATCCGGTGAGGCCGAACTCGCCCTCGCCGTCGCCGACTCGTGGCACGGACGCGGCGTCGGCACGCTGCTGATCGAACATCTGGTGGCGTTCGCCCGCGAAGACGGCATCCGCGCACTGGTCGCCGACACGCTGACCGGAAACCGGCAGATGTTGCGCGTGTTCGCCGATATGGGACTGCCCGTGCACAGCAGTCGCGAGGACGATGTCGTGCGCTCGGTGATCCCCCTGGACGTGGGCGCGGAGAACCCGGGGTACGACACCTACCTGGAGGCGATGGGTGCCCGCGAGGGCATCGCCGACGTGGCGAGCCTGATCCCGCTGTTCCGCCCCCGCTCGATCGCCGTGGCCGGGGCCGGCCGGCGAGCCGACTCGGTCGGCCGCGCCCTGCTGCGCAACGTGTGCGACGGCGGATTCGGCGGCACCGTCAGTGTGCTGCATCCGAGCGCGCACACGGTCGAAGGCATTCGGGCCCATCGGCGCCCGGCCGACCTGCCGCAAGCCCCCGACCTGGTGATCGTCGCGGTGCCGGCGGCGGCCGTCCCCGACCTCGCGGAGGACTGTGGGCGCGCGGGCGTGCGAGCCCTGCTGGTCGTGACGTCCGGGCTCACCGCGGAACAGGGCACCCGGCTGCGCGCCTCCTGCCGGCGGCACGGCATGCGCATGGTCGGGCCGAACTGCCTGGGGCTGGCCCGGACGGATCCGGACACGTCGTTGAACGCGACGTTCGCACCGCTGGCACCGCTACCGGGCGGCATCGGGGTCGCCGTGCAGTCCGGCGGGGTCGGGATCGCGTTGATCGGGCAGTTGAACCGACTCGGCATCGGCACCTCGACCTTCGCGTCACTCGGTGACAAGTACGACGTCAGCGGTAACGACATGCTCCAGGTATGGGCCGCCGACGACCGCACCACGATGGCCGTCCTGCACCTGGAATCGTTCGGCAACCCGCGCAAGTTCTCCCGGATCGTGCGTCGGGTCGGGCGGGGCATGCCGGTGCTCACCGTCGACACCGGCCGCTCGGCCGCCGGCCGCCGCGCCGCCGGCTCGCACACCGCGGCGGCCGTCACCCCGACCGTGGCCCGGGGCGCGCTGTTCACCCAGGCCGGCGTCACCGCGACCCGGTCCCTGGGCGACCTGATCGCCACCGCCGCGCTCCTGCACGCCCAACCGCTCCCGCAGGGCCCCTCGATCGCGGTGGTCGGCAACGCCGGCGGCGCCGGCGTACTCGCCGCCGACGCGTGTGTCGACGCGGGACTGGCCGTGCCGAGCTTCGACGCCGACCTCGAAAGCGACCTGCGCGCCCTGCTCCCGCCGGGCGCGGCGTGCGGCAATCCCGTCGACACCACCGCCGTCGTCGACGCCGGGCAACTCCACGCGTGCGTCGACCGCGTCCTGGCCTCGGGCCACGTCGACGCGGTCGTGCTGGCCCTCGTGCCCACCGCCCTCGGCGACCCACTGGCCGATGTCCTGCGTGGCCCCTCCGTGCGTGAGCACCCCGTCGTGGTGGTCGCGCCCGACCGCGCCGCGTCGGTCGAACTGCGGACCGGCGCCGACGGCGGCGGCACCCCGGTGTACAACGACACCCGAACCGCGGCCGTCGCGCTCGCGCACGCCGTGGACCGCACGATGTGGCTCACCCGCCCCCGCGGTACCGTCCGTCGACCGGCCGACCTCGACCGGGCGACGGTACGCACCCTGATCCGCGAGTTCCTGCGCGAACACCCCGAAGGCGGCTGGCTGCCGCCCCGGGCGTGCGCCCGGGTGCTCACCGCGTACGGCATCCCGCAGAGCCCGTGGCGCCACGTCCGCACCGCCGAGGAAGCCGTGGCGGCCGGTCGGGAACTGGGCCCGCTCGGCGACGAGGGCCGGGTCGCGCTCAAGGCCCACGGACCGGACCTGGTGCACAAGACCGACGCGGGCGGCGTGCGGCTGCGCCTGCTCGGCGACGAGGAGATCGGCGACGCGTTCACCACCATGGCCGACCACCTCGGCACAGCCATGCGCGGTGCCGTCGTCCAGCCGATGGCACCGCCGGGTATCGAACTCATCGCCGGCGTCACCCAGGACGAAGTCCTCGGCCCACTGATCATGTTCGGCCTCGGCGGCGTCACCACCGACGTCCTGGACGACCACGGCGCCCGACTCACCCCCCTGACCGACCTCGACGCCGCCGCCCTGATCACCGGCTCCCGGGCATCGCGCCTGCTGTACGGCCACCGCGGTTCCGCCCCCGCCGACACCGACGCCGTCGCCGACCTCCTCCAACGCCTGTCGCACCTCGCCGACGACCACCCCCAGGTCACCGATGCCGAGTTCAATCCGCTGATCGCCCGCCCCGACGGCGTCATCGTCGTCGACACCCGCATCCACCTGGCGCCGCGCACCCGCACCGACCCCTACCTGCGGCACCTGCGGTAGACGACACCCACGCACATGCGCGGCTCGCCCACCGGCCCCGCCGCGCAGGGGCCGGCGTGCATGTTGTGGGGCCGGTCACGACCACGCGCGGTTCGGGGCTCGGCGGTGGAGCGTGACCGGTGTGTACGCCCAGGCCGAGGTGAACGGCGCGAGGGACGTACGGACCGCGGTCCGTACGTGGTTGTGGGTCGCGCGACTCGGCACGGTGTCGAGGGTGATGTCGGCGACGACGGTGGTGTCACGCAGGACGAGCCGGACTTCGATGCCGGCCGAGGGGCCCGTTCCCCTGGCGGTGAGAGCGGTACGGACGGCGCGGGCGACCACCCGATGCGCCGTCGCACCGATCGGCGAGAGGGCGCCCGGGCACGCCGCGACGAGTTCGGTGGGACCGCACAGGACGTCGGCGCGAAGCAGGGGGCCGCCGCTGTCGGCGGGCCCGCACACCACCAGGGGGACTCCCGCGACGAGGGCGCACTCCGCGCCCTGAGCCGGCCCGCGGCGTCCTCGCAATCGCCCTTCCTCGCCTCGGTGATCACGATCTTCAGATTCTCGCGGCGCATGACGTCTCCTCGTCTCGGAGTCGGCGTGGCCACGCCGATGCACACCCGACAGGGCCGAACGCCCCGCGCGGCATGGTCCGTCGGGGAACTCCCGGCTTCCGTCCGGCGGCTTTCACACCGGCCCGGGCCGGCGGCGCGCGAGGTGGCGAAGCAACGCTTTCCCGTTCCGTCGGGCCGGCCCCGCGGGCCTACTCGGATCGGTTCACCTGCTGTGCGTGCGATACGTCGGCCGCCGATACGGTCACCACCGGACACGGCGCGCAGCGCAAACATTCCCTGCCGACCGCGCCCACCGGCCTCATCCGGCCGGGCTCGGTGCGCGTTCCGAGCACCAACAGGACCGCGCCGACCGTGGCCGACAACAAGACCGGTACGGCCCGACCCTCGATCGACTGCCTGACGACCGTCAGGCCGGGGCGCTCGCGGTGCGCGTCCTGTTCGGCGGCGTCCATGATCTCCCGGACCGCGCGGCGCTGTTCGCCGGCCCGCGCCGGGTCGGGCTGCGGCGCGTAGGGGGCCAGAGTGCTCCCTGCCGCCTCACACCCGTGGACGAGATACAGGGCCGTGCCTCGCAACGCGGCCTCGTGTGCGGCCCACACCACCGGGGCTCGGTTCATTCTCGGATCCCCGTCGATGCCGACGACCACGTAGGGAACATCGTGGTTCGGGTGTCCCGGAGTCATGGTTTCCTCCTCGGTGGTGCGGATGCCATCAGCCTTCGCGTGTCGGCGCGCGCTGCCCAGAGCCGGTCGGCCCTGTTCCTTCGGGGAGCGTCGGGCCGTTACGCCGGGCAACCGGCCGGGTGCCCTGGTTGCTCGGGCCGGTCGGCCCTGGGAGCGATGCGTGGATCACGACACCGTGGGACGCAGCCCGAGCACGACATCGGCGGGCCGAGCCCCGGGCGCCTGCCCGAGGTCGTTCTACCGGGGAAGGAACCGAGATGGCCACGTCGCACGCGGATCGTTCGAAGACCCGCTCTCACCGTCCGCAGCGCGGGACGCTCATGTCGGCGGGTGAGGCCGAGAGCACGACCACAATCGCCGGCGCCGGCGTGTTCGCGCGAATTCGGCCCGCCGAGCTATCCCTTGCGGGGCTGCGCGTCGGGTTGGGGTTCGTATTCCTGTGGGCGTTCCTCGACAAGACCTTCGGCTTCGGGTACGCCACCGCGAACGGCAAGGGGTGGGTCGACGGCGGCTCACCCACCAAGGGCTTCCTGTCCCACGTACACGTCGGCCCGATGGCCTCGACCCTGCGCGGCTGGGCGGGTGCCGGCTGGGCGGACTGGATGTTCATGCTCGGCCTGCTCGCGGTCGGCACCGCGCTGGTCCTGGGCATCGGGATGCGCCTGGCCGCCGTCGCCGGCACCGCGATGATGGGCCTGATGTGGCTCGCCGAGTGGCCGCCGGCCAAGCACCTCGACAGCGGAGCCCCCAGCGCGTCCACGAACCCGTTCGTCGACTACCACCTGATCTACGCCCTCGCTCTGATCGCCCTGGCCGCGTTCGCGATCCGCAGCCGTCTCGGCCTCGGCTCGCGCTGGGCCCGCATCACCATCGTCGACCGCAACCGCCGGCTGCTCTGACCCGTCGACATCGTCCGGCGCATCGACCCCCCCGCCCGGCGGGCCGCGACCCAACCGGAAGCCACGATCGGCATGTTCACCATGAACGCCGAATCCGACCTTCCCACGGCCCGTGCGGCGCGGGCTCGGCTTCCTCGGCGCCCGCCGCCGGCGTAACTGCCCGGCCGGGTACGCCTGCGGCGGCCCAGGTCGGACCATCGAGACGTCGGGACGCATCGCGAAGTCCCGATCGGCGAGGTGAGCACCGTGAGCACCATCGTCGAGATCGCGAACACCGCGAACGAGCGCACATGATGCCGGACGGGTGATCCGGCCTTCATCGGCGCGGAGCCATGACGGGGCGCACCCGGCGACCGGTGATCCGCTCGGGCCCGATGCGGATGCGGATGTCGCCGTGGTCCAGCGGCCAGGCGACGGAGGCACCGGTCTCCTCACACGGCCTCAACCGCTCGGCGATGCCGAAGAAGAACACGCTCCAGCCGATGGAGGCCATGTCGATCACCTCGTCGACCTCGAAGAGCACAGGCCCGCACGTGCGCGCCAACGTCGAGTCCGCCGAGGTCGAGAACTCGATGTCGGCGCCGACCAGCCGGTAGTTGACGGGCAGGATGAACGGGACCGAGGCGTTGATCATGGAGACGCGTCCCACCTGCCGAAGCGCGACGTGCGCGTAGCTCTCCTCGTCGGTCATCTCGACGAGTTCACGTGTGCCGACACCGTTGTCGCCCGGGATGGTCACCCGCTCGGGCACGACCTTGCCGGCTGCTCGGACCGTCCCCGCGGTCAGTTCGCCGGCAGGCGCCATCGAGCTCGTCGCCGACTGGTCGGCAGCCCGCTCCCGTGGACGCCTGCGGCGCGATGGCGCGGCCTCCCCTCGGCTCGCGTGGGGGACCGGAACCACCGCGACCGGGCAGGGCGCGTGGTGGAGAACGGCGTGCGTGGTGGGGCCGATCCGCATCGGGAAGGTGCCGTGCCCGCGGTGCGCCGACACGACCACCAGCGCGGCGCCGGCCGCGAGTTCGATCAGTTCCGAGGCCGCCGAGCCCGTCCTGACGACCGACTCGATCGCGACGTCCCGCGCTCGGGCGCGGACGGGGCGCAGGATGTCGTCGAGCCTGGTTCGCTCGCCATCGGCGATCTGTCGGGCGTCGTCGATCACGGGCGGGATCAGGCCGGGCCCGAACGGGGTGAGCGGCAGCGTCCACGCGCGCACACACGCAGTGACACCGAGCCCAGGACCAGCCCGACGAAGCCGCCGCGACCTCGGCTGCCGACCACGATCATGCCGGCACGGCGACCGGTTTCCAGGATGACGTCAGCGGCCGGCCCGTCGGAGAGGATTGTTTCCACGACCAGGCGCGGATACGTGTTGCGCACCGTGGGGCCGCGGCCGTCTCCACCAGGTGCCGGGCGGCCTCGTGCAAGGACATCGCGTCCCTTCGGTAGCTCGGACTCCCCGCGGGATGGCCATGGCGATGTACAGCGGTGTGTCGGCGTCATCGGCGGTGCGTGCGGCCCAGGCAAGCGCACGTTCACCACCAGGGGAACCGTCGTAGCCGACCAGGATGCCGAGGTCGGGAATGGTGCCGGTGAAAGTCATGGCGCGCTCCGGAGCGTCTCGGTATACGGGCGACGAACGTCGTGGGCGGCGGCGGCGAGCCCGCCCCCCGGCTCGATCGACATCGACAGCCTCACCGCCACCGCGTCCACCCGGCAGGGCCGTTCGGCCCCCGTCGGTGCCGAGTGGTTCCCTGCACGGCGTTCGCGAGCCCTGCCTTCGCATGGCCGTGATCGGCGGACGGCCGGGGCACCGGATGGGCCGCAACAGGGCCGTAGTTCCTCCTACCGGCGAGTACGCCGACACATCGGCTCGCGCTCCTCACCGCGTGCGGTGTGCGCCCGCCGGCCGGTCCGGCGCATTCCCGACGGCGTTCCCGGCGCGGGGATTTCGCGATTTACCGGCCCATGCCGCTTGAGATTCGATTCGTTGGACAGGCTGGCCATGACGCCACAGCCGGTCCGAGTCAGCGTGACGCGGAGTCGTCCGGTCCGGCGCCGCCCGGAGTGTCCTGCGTGTTCGGGCAGCACGGGCAGTTAGGGGATGACATGACCGAGGCATCGACGCCACATCCCCGATCGCACCACCCGCGGTCGGACGAGTCCCGGCCAGGGGTCGACGGCGCGTGGGCGACCCGGGATCGGCTGCACACCCTGCTGGAGGCCGTGCTCTCGGTCGGCGGCGACCTCGACCTCGAAACCGTGCTGCTGCGCATCGTGGAGTCCGCGGTGATACTCGTCGACGTCGAGTACGGCGCCTTGGGCGTCATCGGAGACGAGGAACAGCTCGCCCGGTTCCTGACCGTCGGGATGGACGACCCTACGATCGAGGGCATCGGAGACCACCCCTCCGGACGGGGCATCCCGGGGCTCGTCATCCGCGAACCGCATCCGCTGCGCCTGCGCGATCTCAACGCCCATCCGAAGGCGCACGGCTTCCCGCCGGGACATCCCCCGATGCGGACCTTCCTCGGCGTGCCGATCCGGACCCGCAAGCAGGTCTTCGGCAACATCTACCTCACCGAGAAACACGGTGGGGCCGACTTCACCGACGAGGACGACGCCCTCCTGCGCACGTTGGCCGCCGCGGCGGGCGTGGCCATCGACAACGCCCGCCTTCACGCCGAGGCCCGACACCGCGAACAATGGGTGTCGGCCGGCTCGGAACTCACCCGAAGCCTGTTGGCCGGCACCCATCCGCGCGAAGTGCTGAGCACGTTCGCCGCAACCGTGCGCTCGATGGCCTCGGCGGACCTGGTCATGGTCGTCGCGCCGGTGCCGGACGCCGCCGAACTCGTCGTCACCGCCGCGGACGGAGACCGGGTCGAGCAGGTCATGGGCGTGGTGCTGCCCGCCAAGTCGACCCTCACCAAGAAGATGTACGGCTCGGGCGAGGTCTTCGTCAGTCCGGACATCCGAGCGGATCCCCAGGCCGAGGGATCGATGATCGCCTCGCTCGGCCTCGGGCCCACCTTCATGGTGCCGCTCGGCGGCCCCGGACACATCCGGGGCATCCTCCAGGTGGCGAACGACGCCGGCGGCACGGAATTCGCCGACAGCGTGGTGCGTACCGTCGCCGGGTTCGCCGACCACGCCGCCCTCGCCCTGGAGATCGCCGAACGGCGACGCGAGACCGAACTCCTGACGGTCTATCAGGACCGCGACCGGATCGCCAGGGACCTGCACGACCTCGCCATCCAACGCCTGTTCGCCACCGGCATGATGCTCCAGAGCGCGACGCGACTGATCACCGACAGCGAGGCGTCCCGACGCGTCGAACGCGCCGTCGACGACCTCGACGAGACGATCAAGGTCATCCGCACGACGATCTTCTCCCTCAAGGTCCGCGACCGCGCCGGCGGCCCGGGACTGCGCGCGCGCATCCTCGACGAGATGGATCGAGCCGCGACCGCCCTGGGATTCGGCCCGAGCCTGCGCCTGGACGGCCTGCTGGACACCCTCGTACCGGCCGACGTCGCCGAGAACACCATCGCCGTACTGCGCGAAGCCCTGTCCAACATCACCCGACACGCAGCCGCCGGTCGAGTCGAGATCTCGGCGGAAATCGTCGCCGACGCGCTGCACCTGCGCGTCACCGACAACGGGATCGGGATACCCGACAAACCCACGCGACACAGCGGCCTGGACAACATGCACGAACGCGCCCGCGCCCTGTCCGGCGACTTCACGGTGCAGCGGCGACCGGGCGGTGGGACGACACTGTCATGGGTCGCGCCGCTACCCGCGAGCCCTTGAACCTCCCGCCCTCGAACCGACGGCCACGACGTGGACGGCCGACGCGCGCGGCGCCCGAGACCGGGCCGGCGAGGCGATCATCACACAGGCCCTCGCCGTCCGAGGCCGCGTCGAAAGCTGAACTCACTTCGCGATGTGACAAGGCGTGTCGCCGGAACGCGAACACGCACAGACGAAACCGCCCGAGCGCAACGCCGCCGCCGATGCGATGGCGGCGACCAGGCCGTCGGGCGACACGCGCAATAGCCTCCGACGGATCAGGGCACGTGCGTCGACGGCGGTACACAGACCCGACGGCGGCCAATGCCTCCGGTTCCGGCACCATGCCCTGCCCTCCGTCCGCGCCGCCGTGACGTCGTGGAATGTGCGCCCTCCAGGCTGCCGACACAGCACTCAACGACCTGATCGCCCGCGCGTACCAGGACGGCGGCAGGCTGTCCGCGATCTGCGCCGAATCGGTCGCCTACGGGACCCGGCTCATCGCCGAGGCCCAGGCCGACGGCTCACTGCGCCCGGATCCGACTCCCGACGACGTGTTCGTACTGTTCTGGCTCAACGCCCAACTCACCCGTCGAACCGGCGGCACCGAGGGCGGCGCCCGGGACGCGTGGCGCCGCCCCGTCGCCTTCTGGCTGGACGGCCTGCGCGCCGACGCCGCAGGCACACCTCCGGTCGGACCGGCGAGCGTCACGGCGGCACTGCCCGCACTGCTCGCGGACAACGGCGCCTGAAGCCGCCGCCGGCTACGTTGATCTCCGGAAACAGTGTTTCTTGCTGGAGTTCCGGGGCCGGTCGGTGATCATCCGATACGGGAAGGCCGAGCGGAAATGGTGGCGTTGCCGTGGGGCGGCGCGAAAAACGGAAGGCGGAAGCCGACCGGCCGCCGGCAGGATGTCCCCGCTCGACATCCGATGGGAAAGCCCCCGACAACCGTGGCTCGTGCGATTGCCTTGATCCGTTCCGCCTGCCTGTCCGACGTCGCCGAGTACGCCTACGCGGCCACGGCGCCCGCCGAGTCACGCCTGATCTTCCTTGCCGGGGCGTGTCCGCTGAACGATGACGGCTCCACGGCGGCGATCGGAGACTACGCGGGCCAGGCAGCGAGGGCCCTGGAGAACATGCAGGCCGCTCTCTCCGCCTCGGGTGCGTCACTGCGGGACGTCATAAGTACCCGGGTCCTCGTCGCATCGACCCGGCGGGAGGACCTGGTGGCCGCCTGGCAGGTGGTCCGGGACATGTTCGCCGACCACGACGTCCCCAGCACCCTGATGGGCGTCACCGTGCTCGGTTGCGAGGACCAACTCGTCGAGATCGAGGCCGTAGCCGCCGTGCTCGATTCCTGAGGCCTTCTCCGAAGGACACTGCGAAGGCCACCGGCGCCGGCATGACTTCGGGTGCTACTGCACTGGCCCGACGGCAAGCGACATGCACAAGAAGAGGACCAGCTGATACGCGGTGTTGAGCACGGTGAGGCGCGTCGGCTTCCGCTCGAATGCGTTGTGCTGCACCAGAGTCGTCAGCGAGAACCCGAGCCACGCCGCGAATCCGACCGCCGGATCGAGCCAGAGCGGGTCGCCGCCGTAGGCGTCCGACGCCATGGAGCACGCGGCGGCAAGCGCGAGCGCGGTGAAGAGGATTGCCACCAGGAGGACTACGAGCGGGCGCTTTCCGCTCTTCTTGGAGTCCTCTTCGGTTACCCCCGTCAGTTCCCTCCAGACGCCGACGAAGGCCGGCCCGTACCGGATTCCGGCCGCTGCCATCCCGACCGCGCTCGCCACCACGACGGCCGGCCAACTGATGCTCGACTCCATGCGGACCCACTAGCGCTCGATACCGGGGTGGTCGGCGACGACGTGGTCGAGGAGATTGCCCGACGGCCGCGGTGAGGCGTATGCGGAGGGTGTGTGGGGTCACGGTGACGTGGCGGGCCGGGCGTACGCGGTGGCCGGGGAGGGGGGAGGAGCGGTTTACTGCCTCGGAGTTGGATACCGATGCCTCGCCCGCGACTGTGAACCCCACCCACACCGCTTCCGTCAGGAGCCTGCGGCTGCCGAGCGCAGCGTGAGCAGTGTGATCTCGCTGGGTGCGAAAACGCGGAACGGCGGTCCCCAGAAGCCGGTGCCCCTGCTCGTGTAGAGCAGGGTTCGTTCCCCGTGCCGGCTCAGGCCCTGCACCACTGGCTGGTCGATCCGCACGAGCAGACCGAACGGCCAGATCTGGCCGCCGTGAGTGTGCCCGGAGATCTGGAGGTCGATGCCCGCGGCGGCGGCATGAGGGATGTACTTGGGCTGGTGCGCGACGAGCACGACCGGCAGTTCCGGGTCCGCGCCCGCCAGCGCGCCGCTCAGGTTCGCGCGGTGCCCGGTCAGCCCGGAGTGCTCGGCGGTCAGGTCGTCCACACCGGCGAGAACGAGACGGTCGCCGGCGCGCTCGACGACGAGGTGGCGGTTGTGCAGCGCCTCCCACCCGAGTTCCGTCATACGGTCGAGCCAGCCTTGCGCCTGGCCGAGGTACTCGTGGTTGCCCGTGACGTACACCCGGGCCAGCCGCGCCCGGACCACCCCGAGCGGCGCGGACTGCCTCCGGCGCTGGTCGGGCGTGCCATCGGCGATGTCGCCGGCGTGGACCACGATGTCGGCGTCCAGTCGGTTGACCACCTCGGTCACGCGCGCCGACCAGACGGTGCGGTCTATCGGCCCGTAGTGCGTGTCGGCCAGGACGACGACGCGGACCCCGTCCAGGCCCGCGCCGAGCCGGGGAAGGGAAACGTCCAACCGCCGCACGCGGGGTACCCGCATCGCTTCGAAGTGGCCCCAGGCCAACAGCCCGGCCGTCACTGCGGCGACGCCGAGGGCGACGATCCTGGCCCGGTGCGCGCCGCCGGTGCCGAACGCGATGAGCAGGAGATGCACGAGGCCGCCGAGCACGGACCAGGTGAACAGGACCCAGACCATCCCGAGCATGCTGTCGGCGACGCGGGCCGCCCGGTCCGCGCGCCGCGCGTGGCCGGTGAACATCAGAAACGGAAAGGCCGCCAAGGCGCCGAAGAAGAGGACGGTGCCGGTCACGAACACGGGAAGCGGCCAGTCGGTGCCGGAACCGAACAGCGTCCACCAGGGCAGCACGAACAGCAGGGCGAGGACGAGTAGAAGGACCCCGATCCCACGCAACCGCCGAAGCGCACGCGCGACGTTTCGCTCGCGGGGGAGGGGCGTTGTGTGGGTATCCGCCCGGGCGGACTCCTGGGCGTTCTTGGCGTCGGAGTCGGTCGGCATGAATCCAGTTTCGCAGAAGCGCGGGTGGCGGGGCGGGGCATGTGGTGATGGCCCGGCGCCGGGCGTGGTGTGACGGTCCGCCGGCGACCCGGCCCCGGCCGCGCTCGTCGGTGCCCGGGGTCGGGTCGGACGGGTCCGTCGCGTGTCGCCGCCGTGAGCTTGTCCACCTGTGCCTTTACGTGGGTGTCAGGCACGAACTCGGCGTTGTACGAGGTGCGCTCCGGCTGACCGTCGTACCATCTCGTGTGCCGCCTCGGCACGTGAATGACCCTACATATCAACGCCGTTGCGACTGCCACCTCCCAAGGGAGGCCGGGCACCCCCGCAAGGGAGGCCACAGTTCATGGCGTCGCGGGCGCTGATGTCGATCCGGCAGTTCGGCGCGTCAGGCACAGGTCATCGGTGGCCTGGAGGGCCTTGCCCGACGCCGATCTGCGGCTGCTGCGGGTTGTAGCGCACTTGACTGGCGGTCAAATGGCCTACGCGGAAGCACCTTTCCCAAGGCACAAGGTGATGAAAACCTGACGCTGCGTGCCAGAATCGAGCGGCAAATCCGACTAAAGAGTCAATTCTTTCGGCCGGAAATCCGGCCGAGGGGCTCCTCCAGCCGCATTTGGTCCACAGCTGGTCCACGTCGACCCGGGAGCGCGTCACCGGCCTATCCAATGGTCTAAACCAGCAAGAGGCGCTGACCTGGGCTTTCGCCTAGATCAGCGCCTCTTGAACACCGTCGGGACGACAGGATTTGAACCTGCGACCCCTTGACCCCCAGTCAAGTGCGCTACCAAGCTGCGCCACGTCCCGGTGTTCGGTTGGCCGAACACGGAAACCATATCGCACTTGGGGGGGTGGTCCGCCACGTGGTTGTTCGGTGGTGTCGGGGGTGGGGAAGGGGCGTGGGTCCGGGAAGATCTTCGGGTGGCTTATCCGGTGAATGTCGATGTCGTGCCCCTCGAGACCTATCCCGATCTGGATGAACTCCAGCGGCTCGGGGTCGGGGCGTTGCTGAGTGACGGGCTCGATGCCGTGGAGGGGTTCGAGGAGGCGGACGGGGTCGGGGTGGATCTGGTGGACCATCGGGTCACGCCACGGTCGGATGGGGCCGGGGTGTTGTTGTCGGTGGACGCGCCGACACTGGAGGCGGCCGAGCGGACGGCTCGGCAGATCGTGCTCGCGGTGTTGGAGGCCAGCGTGTTGCTCGCGGATTGGCGGGTGGTGCGGAGCGAGGTGCAGCTGCACGACGAGCTCGTGTACGAGAGTTTGCTGGCCGCCGAGGGGCCGGACGCGCCCGCGGAGGATCCGACCATGCGGGCGCGGCGGCCGATGCCGGAGGAGCGGCTGCGGATCGAGCGGCAGGCCGCGGGGGTGCGGGCGTTCGGACTCGACGCGTTCGGGTGTGAGCCCGACACCGCGCAGCCCGACGTGCCGGAGGAGAAGGCCCGACTCGCGGCGGGCGCCGTCGCCGCCTCCGTCGGGGTGCTGATCGACCTCC
The DNA here is from genome assembly GCF_053618075.1 of Embleya sp. NPDC055664. Lineage (NCBI taxonomy): Bacteria > Bacillati > Actinomycetota > Actinomycetes > Kitasatosporales > Streptomycetaceae > Embleya > Embleya sp. NPDC055664. Next base: position 26,977 of record NZ_JBSHGZ010000013.1, on the reverse strand, counting down.
TGTTCACCGACCTCGTCAATCTGCGCGAGGAGGACGGCGCCTCGTTCTTCGTCCTCGACGCGTTGCCGCTGACCGAGGAGGGGTTCGTCCGCCGCTTCGTGGTCGCCGCGGTCACCGTCACCGGGCGGCTCGCCGGTACCGAGTGGGCGCCGCCCGGCTGTTTCGCCGAGGAGATGGCGCTGCGGCTGCTGGTGGATCAGGCGGCGTCGCTGCTGGAGCGGCAAGGGCTGTACGACGACGACGTCGAGGCCGCCTTCGTGACCTTCAGCGACGCGGCCTCCGACGACCCCGAGACCGTCGAGCCGCGCCTGTCGGACCCCGGTCCGGAGGAGTGGTTCGACCCCATCGTGCCCGGACGGGCCGTCCACGGATATCTGAGAGCGAACCGACATGAGTGGTGAGCCCGACCCCGGGGCACGACGCGCGGGCCGGGGCGGCGGCGACGTCCTCGGCCCCGCCGCCGTGGACCGCGCCGTGTGGACTCGCGTACACGGCGTCGAGGACGCGCCCCTGGACCTGATGACCGCCCGCTTCCGGCGGCACCGCTACGCCCCCCACGCGCACGAGGAGTACGCGATCGGCGTCTGCGTCGAGGGCATCGAGCAGATCAACTACCGAGGCGCCGTACACCGCTCCGGCCCCGGCGCGGTGGTTGTCGCCGAGCCGGGCGAGACGCACACCGGTGGGCCGGGCGTCCCCGAGGGGTACGCCTACCGGGTCTTCTACCCCTCCACCACCCTGGTCGGCGAGGACCTGCCCGGCCCCGCGCCGCACTTCCCGTCGCTGATCGTCGCCGACCCGGCGCTCGCCGCCGAGATGGTCGCCGTACACGTGCACCTGACCACCGGCGGTGACGCCTTCGAGGGCGAGTCCCGGCTCGTGGAGGTGCTGCGCGCCCTCGTCGGCCGACACGCGGTCCGTGAACAGGCGCGCCGCCGCACCTCGCCGGACGCCGCCCGGGTGGCCCGCGCCGTTCGGGAACGGCTGGCCGACCAGCTCGTCGAGCCGCCGTCGCTGAGTGAGCTGGCGGCCGGGATCGGCCTGTCCCGCTACCAGACCCTGCGCGCCTTCCGCGACGTGGCGGGCCTGCCCCCGTACGCCTGGCTCGCCCAGCACCGCGTCGCCCGCGCCCAGGAGCTCCTGGCCCGCGGGATGACGCCCGCCGGGGCCGCCCTGGCCGTCGGCTTCGCGGACCAGGCGCATCTGGGCCGGTGGTTTCGCCGCGTACTCGGCGTCACGCCCGCCGGCTACCGCAGCAGCGTGCTGCGCGACAGCGTGCTGTGCAACAACGTTCTAGACCGATCGGCCCCGTGTGGTTGATCATCCTCTTCGATCCAGAGATTGAGGGGACACGGCCGTGAGTCGTCGTGGAGCGTTGTTGTTCGCGTGCATGTGCGTGATCTGGGGGATCCCGTACCTGCTGATCAAGGTCGCGGTGGACGAGGTGTCGCCGGGCGTGCTGGTGTTCGCGCGTACCGGGCTCGGCGCCCTGCTGCTGCTGCCGTTCGCGCTGCGCGGCGGGGGGATGCGCGGGCTGGCCCCGTACAAGTGGCCGCTGCTCGTCTTCGCGGTGACCGAGTTCGTCGGGCCGTGGTGGATGCTCTCGGACGCCGAGCGGCGGCTGTCCAGCTCGACCACCGGGCTGCTGATCGCGTCCGTGCCGATCTTCGGGGCGGTACTGGTCTACCTGACCGGCGGCACCGAGCGCATGGGGCCGGTGCGGTGGGCCGGGCTCGCGATCGGGTTCGGCGGGGTCGCGGTATTGGCCGGGCCGACGCTGGGCGGCGGCGACCCCTGGGCGGCGGTCGAGGTATTGGCCACGGCCCTGTGCTACGCGGGCGCGGCGCTGGTGGCCGAGCGCCGGCTCAAGGACGTGCCGAGCCTGCCGATGACCGTGGTCTGCCTCGGCTTCACCGCGCTGGTGTACACACCGCTCGCCGCCGTGCAGTGGCCCGCGCACGTGCCGGGCGGCAAGGCGCTCGGGGCGATCGGCGTACTGGCCCTGGTGTGCACGGCGATCGCGATGGTGATCTTCTTCGAACTGGTCCGCGAGGTCGGCGCGGCCCGCGCCACGGTCATCACGTACGTCAACCCGGCGGTCGCGGTGGCGGCCGGCGTGCTGATCCTGGACGAGACGTTCACCCTCGCGATCGGCGCATCGTTCGTCCTGATCCTGGGCGGGGCGGTACTGGCCACCCGCAAGAATGCCGCGCCGGTTGCCGGGGAGACCGAGGCGGCCGAGGCGGCCGAGGCGACGACCACGACCGACGAACTGCCCGGAGCCATGGACGCCTCGAAGCAGAGCAGCTGACCCCCGGTCGGTGGAAGGCGCGCCTGCCCCCGTCCCCGGAAGCCCTCGCCCCATCACAACCCATCGGTAACAAACGCCCGTTCCCCTCGGACACCGCCCGACCCCGCGTGGCATCGTGGCGGGATGACGAGCCATGGGGGAATGGATCCGCACCCGAGCGGCACCGGCCGAAGGCACCGCTCACGCCGGCCCACCGAAGCCGAACTGCGCGCCGTGATCGAGCCGTTGGCCCGGATCGAACGGCTGCCCACCTCGCCCGGCGAGCGGGAGGCCGCACACCGGATAGCCGACCTGCTGCGCACACTGGGCGCGACCGACGCCGCGGTCGAGGAGGAGCCGGCGTACACCTCCTACGCGCGCCCGATCGGCACCCTCACCGCCCTGGCCACCGCCGCCGGCCTGCTCGCAGGCCGCTCCCGCCTCGCCGCGACGGCGGTCGCGACCGCCGCCACCGTGGGCATCGCGGACGACATCTCCTACCGGCGCCAATACGCCCGCAGGGCCCTCGGCGGTCGCCGGCGCAGCGCCCACAACGTGGTCGCCTCCGTGGGCGACCCGGACGCGCCACGCACCCTCGTGGTGACCGCGCACCACGACGCGGCGCCCACCGGCGCGGTGTTCGACGAACGAGCCGCACGCCGGCTCGCCACCCGCTACCCGCACCTGCTCGACCGGGTGAACGAGAATCCGCCGCTGTGGTGGCCGGTCGTCGCCGGTCCGGCCCTGATCGCGCTCGGCGCGGCCACCGGCGCCAAGAGCCTGCGCCGCGCCGGCATCGGCCTCGCCGCCCTGTCCACCGCCGCGTTCACCCAGATCGGCCGCAGCCGTGCGGTCCCCGGCGCCAACGACAACCTGTCCGGGGTGGCCGTACTGGTCGCCCTCACCCGCACACTGCGCGACGAACCCATCGACGGCGTCAGGGTGTTGCTCGTCTCCGCCGGCGCCGAGGAGGCCCTGCAGGAAGGCATCCGCGGCTTCGCCCGCCGACACTTCCCCGACCTGGACCGCGAACGCACCTGGTTCCTGAACGTCGACACCGTCGGCTCCGGAAACCTCGTACTCCTCGAAGCCGAGGGCCCGTTGCGCATGGAGCCCTACGACGTCCCGTTCAACAACCTGCTCTCCGAGTGCGCCACCCGCAACGACATCAAGGTCCTGACCGGCCTGCGCTCACGCAGCTCCACCGACGGCGTGGTGCCCAACCGGCACGGATACCCCACAGCGACGCTGGTCTCCATCGACGACCAGAAGCTGATCCCGCACTACCACCTGCACACCGACCTGCCCGAACACGTCGACTACGACTGCGTCGCCGACGCCTGCGCCCTGGCCGAAGCCGCCGCCCGGGCGCTGGCGCCGGAGCAGCCCGAATAGGCACCGACCCGCATACGCAGACGCCTCGCCCCACACACCCGCCTCGCCCCCCACACACACGCCTCGCGCCCGATGCCGAAACCACCGACACCGGGCGCGAGTCGACGCACCATCACCTCGAAGTTCCGGCTACGAACGCTCGAACAACTCCTCCCACAACCGCTCCAGCCGGTCCAGGAAGTCGTTGCCCGTACTCGGATGCACGCGCAGCACCTGCGGATCGTGATCGCTCGCCTGGTCCGCGAACGCCGCGTTCACGTGCACGATGTCGTACTCGAACCGGCTGAGCCGAGGGCTGGTCAAAATGTGGTCGAGCATCTGGCTGTTGCCGTTGAACACGTACCCCCACCGCTCGTTCGCCGGCAGCGTGTCGACCATCGTGCGCAGCGCCCCGCCGTCGGTGAGCGTCTTGAGCGTCGGGGAGAACGCGAAGTCGTTCAGGTCGCCCAGGAGCACCAGGTTCGCCCGCGGGTCTGAGCGGAGCAGTTCGTCCACGAAGCCGCGCAGCACCTTCGCCTGCGCCACCCGCTGCACCTCGGAACCGCGCGTCGGCGGCTGGAATCGGCTGTCCAGCGCCTGGTCGCCGCCCTTGGAGGCGAAGTGGTTCGCGATCACGAACACGGTCTTGCCGCGGAAGCGGAACTCGCCCGCGAGCGGCTTGCGGCTGCTGTCCCACGCCGCGTCCGTCGGCGCCACCCGGCCCGGAGACTGGGTCAGTTGGGTACGTCCGAGCCAGTCCTTGCGCACACCCACCGCGCTGGTCGAGCCGCCGCCGGGACGGTCCACGAACTCCACGCGCGTAGCGTCGAAGAGGAACGCGGTGCGGATGTTCCCGCCCGGCTGGCCGCCGTCCTTGCCGTCGACCGGCTCGATCGAACGCCACGAATAGGCGGGCCCGCCCGCGGCCTTGATCGCCGTGACCAACTGGTCCAGGGTCTGATTCGCGGCCACCACACCGTCGTTGGTGGGTCCGCTGTTGTCCTGGATCTCCTCCAGGGCCACCACGTCGGGCGTCGAGAGGTTGGTGACGATGCCCTTGGCGAGGCGGTCGAACTTGGCCTGCGGGTCCTTGGGGGAAAGGTTCTCCACGTTGTAGGTGGCGACCGCGAGTTCGGAGTTCTTCTGATCCCGCGTGGTCTCCGGCGTCAACGTGCCCTTGGCCACCTTGCCCAGGGTCGTCGCGGCCAGCGTGTACCCGCCGAACTGGTCGTAGGTGAGCGGGCCCGTGGTCTCGCCGGAGAGCGTGTCGCCGACGTTCGCCTGCGGGAACGGCTCCTGGGAGAACGGGATCAGCGAGGAGACCTTGATCCGACCGCTGTTCTGCGCGTCGTAGCCGGCGTACAGCGTGCCGCCCTGCGCGGTCGGGTTCTGTGTCGGCTCGACGGTGACCCACAACTCGCCGTGCGTGTTGCTCGGGCCGACCACACGCGAGTCGGCTACGCGCGTCAATTGGCCTTCGAGCGACTCGTACAGGTCCAGCGCGTACTTCGTCGGCTCCAGCGGCAGCGCCTCGACCGACGGCGCCCCGACGGGCACGTACGCATTCGGTACGGAGGCCGCGTCGAGCAGCACGGGGGCGGGCAGCGCCTGACCCGACGCGTCGATCACCCAGGTGGCGTCGGCGAGTTGGGTCAACGACTGGCCGCCGATGTCCGCGCCGCCAGGGTAGAACTCGTCGACCCGACCGGTCACCTTCACCGCGTCGCCGACCGCGACCTTCGGCGTCACCGAACCGGTGAACACGAACAGCCCCTCGGACGTGCGGGGATCGTCGTCCGCCTGGGTGTCCTGGAACCAAAAGCCGCGCGCGGAACCGAAACCGCGAACACCGGTGACCACACCGGGCACGCTCGTCACCCGCGCGCCCTTCTTCGGCGACACCCGCGTGGTGCCCTGGATGTCGTGGATCCGCGCACTGGTCGGCTCCGGCTCGCCGCCGCCGGGGTCGGTCGGACCCTGCCCGTGCGCGTTGAGCGGCGTCGGCGTGCCCGCCGCGAAGTCGGCGCCGTTGTCGTCGGTGTCCGCGAGCGCCGAAGTGCGGGCCACAGACGTCGAGTTCGTGGCGGGGGCCGTCGGGGTGCCCTCGCGGACCACCGCGTCGCCGTAGCCGACCACATCCACGACCCGGCCGTCCGCGAGGCAGTCCGCGGCGGTCAGGCAGGTGAGCGCGGTGGTGCCGCGGACCAGGGCGACGGTGCCGGCGGTCCCGGACATGTTGATCGAGCCCGCCGCGTCCGGGGCGGGCAGCGCGACGGTGCCGCCTGCGCCCTTGGCCTCGCCGATCAGGTACCGGCCGCCCGGCGCCACCGAGCCGGTCAGCGCGGTGACCTGCCAGGCCGAGGTCGGCTTGGGCGCGGCCGGGAGGTACTGCACGCTCCAACCGTCGACCGCGACCGCGGCCGAACCCTTGTTGGCCAACTCGACGAAGTCGTTGGTCAGGGTCGCGCCGGTGTTGCCGCCACCGCCGTACACCTCGGCGAGCAGTACGTCCACGGCCGGCGCCGCGACGGCCGGAGCGGGCGCGACGACGAGCGCGGTGCCGGCGAGGGCGCCGGCCACGGTCGTGGCCACGACACCGATTCGGCGCCGCGACCCCGACGCGGATCGTCGTCGAGACGATTGCTGACGGAATGTCACCCAGAGCCTCCGAAGTGGGAAAGGGACAGGTTCGGGACATTCTCCGGACTCAGGGTGAACGGCGTCCATCGTTTGGGCGGCCCGAAGAGGGCCAAGGTTCACCCGGCGCCCGAATCTTTTCCGCCCGACCCCTTCGGGCCCGTCGGCCTTCGCACAACGACGCACCATGCACTACGCGCCAAGCACCAAGCACCACACAGCGCAGCACGCGGCGTGTAGCAGCAGCCGGCACGTATCGACATCTGCGCGACGCCCGCGCGCCGCTTCGGAGATGGAGGCGGGATTCGAACCCGCGTACACGGTTTTGCGGACCGCTGCCTTGCCTCTCGGCCACTCCATCGGGACTACGAGGTGGAGACGGGATTCGAACCCGCGTGAACGGCTTTGCAGGCCGCTGCCTAACCTCTCGGCCACTCCACCGGGCCGTTGTTCTCTCAGCCTTTGTTGCTCCCCAACCTCGTTGCCACCCACCACCGTTGCCCCCGGCCGGGCGATCCGTCGGTCCTCCGCACCGGATCGCCCGGACCCTACGGGGCTGCGCCGCCGGCCCCCTCCGTCCGGCGACGCATCCTCGAACCGGTCCCGCACCTCGGGATCCCCGTCACGCACGCGTCCCGACGTGCGCAGATCCCACAGGACCGACACCGACCCGACCGAAGCCGGCCCGGCGAACCCCACGAACTCCGTGAATTCCACGAACTCCGTGAACTCGACGAACTCCACGAACTAGCGAGTTCGACGTACCATTCGACGCACCTTCATTCACCGTCCGGCTCACCCCAACGCGGCCCGATCGTGCGCCGACGCCCACTGCGCGGCGGTCGGCGACTCCGGCGACTCGGGGAATCGCCGCCGCCGGCTCTCCGCCAGCACCGCGAGATCCGTGGTCTCCCGGAACTCCGGCCGGCTGTACAGGTCACGCGCGTATCCCCACAGGTGGGGGTAGTCCACCAGCGTGCGCCCGTCCTCGGCGATCGCCGCCCGGTACGTCTCGGTGAAGCGCACCAGCTTCACCCAGAACCGGACGTCCGAGATGGTCAGCCGATCCCCGAACAGGTAGCGCTTGTCGGCCAGATGCGCGTCCGAGCGCTCCAGGGTGTGGATCGTCTCGCCCTCCTCCGAAGTCCACAGCCCGCCCTTGCGCGCGGCGGTGGCGAAGTCGGTATCGGTGATGTCGATCGCCTCGCGCAGATCCTCCGGATACAGGTCCGCGGCCTGCTCGCCGACCAACTCCGGGAAGGCGACGGCGAGATCGTTCGGGATCACGTCGTAGGCGTTGGACACGATCCGCTGCGTCTCGCGATCCCACAACGTCGGCACCGAGATGTGCCCCGCGTACCCGGGCACGGTCGCCTCGTACGCCTCCCGCAGCAGGGTGAACCCGTTCACCGGATCCGGGCCGAACCGCTCCCGGAACGCCCAGCCCCGGGCGTCGCGTTCCTCGTCCACGTACGACGCGCCGACGATCCCGGTGAGACCGCGCGCATGTCGTACGATCGCGACGATGTGCGCCCATGGGCAACCATGCGCCAGGTACACGTGATATCGCCCGGCCTCCGCCGGGAACTCGGCATCACCGATCGCACCGACGAACGGATACTCCGGGTTCGTCACGCTGTACGGTCCGTAGCGGTCGACGTCGACGGGACTCGCATAACCGAGTTGTGTGGTCACTGACTTGCTCCTGTCACGAGTTCCAACCGATCGCCGCTCGGCGCACCGGGTCGCCTCCCGGTCCGGGCCCCGGTCCGGTCGGCGGCGCCGTCGACCGCCCGCTCCGCCGTCGGATCGACGGTCCGTACATGATCCAATACGTTCCGGGCCAAGGCATCGTTGACCCGGAACGACGGTGCGTCGAAGCGCGGCCGGGAGAACCCCGCGCTCCCGGCACCGCCCGCCACGCCGTGCCCGACCGCGAACCGGTCCGGGTGTACCGCGCCCCGCGCGTCGACCAACCTGCGGTCGCCGGCCCGGGTCGCCAGTCGCCCGCTCGGATCCGCCGCCGCGTCGCCGCGCGTGGCCAGCCGGCGCAGCAGCGCGTCCCGGGTGCGGGCGAGCGAGGGCTCGGGCAACCGGGCCTCCACCAGCGCCCGGGTCCGCACCCGCGCCGTCGGCACGGTCGGGCTCGACGCCCACCACCCACCCGCCTCCTCGTCGGCGGTGATCGTCACATCCTCGCCCAGGAAACGCACCACGCCGGCCCGGGCCAACGCCAACATCTCCTCCAGACGCGGCCCCGGTGGACCACTGGCCAGATAGCTGAAAAAGCCGAGCAGCCTTGGCAGTTGCGCCAAAGACTGGGCACCGCCCTCGCCCCCGTCCTGGAGCCGCAGCAGCACCCCGTACACGCTCAACAACGCGTGTATCACCGCCAGATCCTGGCTGTACCCGGAATCGTGCCGGCGGGCCAAGTCGCCCTCGATGTGCCCGAACATCCAATCCTGCAACGTGCCTTCGTCGGCGAACCGACGTCCCTGTACCGGCCGATCCAACCGCTCCGGGTCGAACCGGTCGGCCGGATCCGGCACCGCGCGGGCGACCACCTCGTCCGGATCCTCGGCCGCCTCGAACTCCGCGTCGAACTCGGCCCAGTCCATCGTGGTGCGCTCGCGGTGCGCGGTGAACAGTCGGTGGTAGTGCGCGCCGGCCAACTCCCGGAGGATCAACGGCCACAGGTCCGTCGCCTCCCGCGCCGCCGCCACGGTGAAGTGCCGGGGGAGCGGCGGCCGTTCGCCCGACCAGGCATAGCCGGTCTTGGACCGGTACGGCACCCCGCGCCGCGACGCCGCCAGCAACAGCGGCTCACGCCCCGACGGCCGGTAGTGCAACACACCCTTCGCGTCGCGCTCGAACGCACCGCCGCGTCCGTGGCTGAGCCGCACCATCAGATCGACGAACGCCAACCCGATCCCGCGCACCAGTACCGGCTCGCCGGGGCGCAGCGCGTCCAGGTCGAGGTCGGCGGTGTAGCCCGTCGGAATGTAGGCAAGCCCGTGCCGGCGGGCGAACCTGATTTGCTCGCGCTCGTCCGGCGAGGGTTCGACGTCCAGATGACCCTGGGCCATTATCACCGCGTCCACCTGGAGCGGCGGCCTGCGCCCGGCCAGGTGCACCCGCTGGCGACGCGGTCCGTCGGTGACGTCCACCACCACCGTCTGGTGCACCAACACCCGTACGTTCGCCGGCGCCCCCGCCACCGATGCCCGAAAGAACCAGGCCAGGTAGGCGCTCAGCAACGGCCGGGACGGAAACGACGTCGGCGTGCAGGCAGCCAACTCGACTGCAAACGGCGCCAGTTCGTCGGAACCGCGACCCTCGTCCAACTCCCGGGCGCGGTCCGCGGCCCACTCGGCCAGCGAGGGTCCCGGCCGGATCGGCCCCTCGATCGTGGATGCCTCGTCGGTGAACAGGGTGATGTCGGCGGCCAACGAATTCGCCCACAGCAGCGGCGACTGGGCCCGCCGCCACACCCGACCCGCACCCGGTGGGTAGGGGTCGACGACGTGTATGTGCAGCGGTCGGTCGCCGAGGAGTTCGGGCACGTTGGCCAACAGGCGTTCGAGCACGGACGCGCCGCCCGGACCGGCGCCGACGATGCAGACGGCGACGGGGCGGAGGCGGCCGGACGGATGGTCGGGCATGGCTCTCCCCTCGTGGGGCACAGCAGGAGTACACGAACCGGCGCGCCGGCGTCCGGACGACGGGACGCCACGTGGCGGCGGTTCGATCGGGTGGGAATCCGGCGGGAATCGGATGAGAGGGGCCTTGCGCCACAAGGCCGGGTGCGCAACCCGGGCGGGAGCTCAGGAGTCCTCGGGGCGGCACCGCGAACGGCGGCGCACGGTCATACCGAGGAGCGCGGCGGCGAGGTCAGCCGCGCGGACGACACAGCCCGCCGGCCACACGACACAGGTCGATGGGGCGGCACGACACGAGGAAGAGGTCGGGGCTCACGACGTCGACGCTACGGAGCCGTCCGACGAGTTGTCAACGCCGAACGACCGTGAACGCCTGCGCGCCGCGCCCTCGACGATCACCGAATGCCGTGGGAGCGCGACGAGTTCGAGTGCCCGGAACACGTAGTCGTAGACGCGGAACACGGTCGGCGTCGCCAACTTGGCGGCGCACCTGAAGGGGGCCACGCCCGCGGGACCGCGAACCGCTCGGCCCCCACATCGGATTCGGTGGGTCCGCAGCCCGGCAGCCCCCGAGTCCGCAGCCGGGCAGGCGCCCGGTCCACGGCGCGGCAGGCCCCGGGCCCCCAGCCCGGTACACGCCGCCCCGCACCCCACCGACACCGCCCGGCCACCCGACGCATGCCCGACGCCGACCACCGCGGCCGGCTTCGGACAATTGACCGAGCACCGCCCGGCGGGTTAGGTTCCGGACCATCTCGCCGTGGCATTCCGCCACGGCCCAGCGAGGGGATCCCGGTGGCGCACCACGCGCGACGCAGCGACGGGGCGGTCAGGTCCGCCGCCGGTTGGCTGCTGTCCGCCCGCCTCCACATCGACCTCGGGCGCGTCACCAGCGCCGCCTGTTGTCGCTGACCGCAGCAGGGGTACGCGCACGCGGCCGAGGCCGCGCGGCCGGCGCCCGATCGTCCCGGATCGGCGCACCCGATCGACTCGTCGCACACCACCGTCGCCACGCCCGGCGCGCCGTCGAGGCACACGGGTAGACCCGTAGACCCGCCACGGCCCCGCTTCAGCGGCCGATCGGCGGCGAACGCCCCGCCGGACGGATATGGCGCACGAGTCGCCACCCGGGTACGGACGGCCGCCCACGGCCCGACCACCCGCCGCGCACCCGCACCGCGCACCCCCCGCCCCCACCCCGGCACGCCCCACCCCGGCGCCGCACAACCCGGTGCCCCCGGCCCGGCGCCCCACCCGCACCCCCCACCCGCACCCCCCACCCCAGAACCACCCGAACCGAGGTAATCCCATGGCAACCGTCCTGACCGTATGGGGCAGCCCCTCCGCGACCTCCCGCACCGGCGCCGTCGCCCGCCACGTCGCCGCCCGGCTGGCCGCCGACGGGCACGACGTGTCCACCCTCGCCGTGCGCGACCTGCCCGCCCAGGCCCTCCTGTACGCCGACTTCGCCGACCCCGACCTGCGCGCGGCCCTCGCCCGGGTCGCCGCCGCCGACGCCCTCGTCATCGCCAGCCCCGTCTACAAGGCCGCCTACAGCGGCGTCCTCAAGACGTTCCTCGACGTGCTTCCGCAATTCGCGCTGCGCGGCAAGGAGATCCTTCCGGTCCTCACCGGCGGCACCCCCGCACACGTCCTGGCCCTCGACTACGCGCTGCGCCCGGTGTTGACCTCGCTCGGCGCCGACCACGTCGCCCAGGGCTGGTTCGTACACGAACGTTTCGTCACCGCCGCCGGTGGGATCGAAGCCGAGGGCGTGGCGCCGCTGGAGGAACTCGCCGACGCGTTCTCCGCCCGGCTGCGCCGCCCCGCCGCCGTCGCCTGATCCGCGCCGCTCGGCGCCCCGCCCCGCCGACCGGCCCGGTCCGATCCACCCCTCACCCCAGGGAGTTCGCATGACCACCGGCCACCCCCACCTCGGCGTCGCCCTCGACGGCGCGGGCCGTCACCCCGCCGCGTGGCGCTCGCCGCACGCCCGCCCCGCCGACCTGTTCGACCCGAATTACTGGGTCGCGCTCGCCCGCACCGCCGAACGCGGCCTGCTCGACTTCATCCGCCTCGACGACTCGCTCGGCCCACCGTCGGCCCGCCTTCCCGGCCGGCTCGACGCGGTCTCCGTGGCCGCCCGCGTGGCGCCGACGACCGCGTCGATCGGCCTGATCCCGGCCGCCACCACCACCCACACCGAGCCGTTCCACGTCTCCACCGCGATCGCCACCCTCGACCACGTCAGCCGGGGCCGGGCCGGGTGGTGGCCCAAGGCCTCGCGCACCGCCGCCGAGGCCCGCCACTTCGGCCGCAAACCCGTCGCCCCCGACGGCGAACTCACGGACGAGCAGGGCGAGTTCACCGACGTCGTCGGCCGGCTGTGGGACAGCTGGGAGGACGACGCGATCATCCGCGACGTGGCCACCAGCCGTTTCCTGGACCGGGAGAAGTTGCACTACGTCGACTTCGAGGGCACCTACTTCGACGTCCGCGGCCCCTCCATCACCCCCCGCCCGCCCCAGGGCCGGCCGGTGATCGGGATCACCGTCGACGGCCCGGACACGCTGGAGATCGCGGCCCGGTTCGCCGACGTGCTGTTCGTCGACGCCTCCGGCCCGGACGAGGCCCGACGGTTGCGCGAACGTGCCCACGCGATCGCCGAGGGCAACGACCGCGACCCCGCCGAACTGCGCGTACTCGCCGACATCACCGTGCACCTGGCCGAAAGCGAACCCCAGGCCCGCCGGCAACGCGCCCTGCTGGACGCGCGCTCGGACGTCCCCGTGCCCGACGGACTCGCCTTCGTCGGCACCGCCGCCGCCCTCGCCGACCGCCTCGCCGCCTGGTACACGGGCAACGCCGTCGACGGCTTCACCCTCCTCCCCGGCGTGCTGCCGTACGACCTGGACCGCATCGTCGAGGACCTGGTGCCGATCCTGCGCGAGCACGGCCTCGCCCGCACCGCCTACACCGCCGACACCCTGCGCGGCCACCTGGACCTGCCGCGCCCGGCCAACCGCTACGCCCACACCTGAGGAGGGTACGCATGCCCCACTCCCAGCACCCCCGCCACCGCACGCGCATCCACCTCGCCGCGCACTTCCCGGGCGTGAACAGCACCACCGTGTGGAGCGACCCGCACTCGGGCAGCCAGATCGACTTCGACTCGTTCGAACACCTCGCCCGCACCGCCGAACGCGGCCGATTCGATTTCTTCTTCCTCGCCGAGGGCCAGCGGCTGCGCGAACACCAGGGCCGCATCCTCGAACTCGACGTCGCCGGACGCCCCGACGCACTCACCGTACTGGCGGGCCTGGCCGCGGTCACCGACCGGATCGGCCTGGCCGCGACCGCCACCGCCACCTACAACGAGCCGTACGAACTGGCCCGCAGGATCGCCTCGCTCGACCACCTCAGCGCCGGCCGCGCCGCCTGGAACGTGGTCACCTCGCCCGACGCCTGGACGGGGGAGAACTTCCGCCGGGGCGGCTTCCTGCCCCGCGAGGAACGCTACGAACGCGCCGCCGAGTTCGTCGAGGCCACCCGCACCCTGTGGGACAGCTGGGCCCCCGAGGCACTCCTCGCCGACCGCGACACGGGCACGTTCGCCACCCCCGACGCGGGCCGATTCGCGCACCATGGACGGCACTTCGGCATCGAGGGCCGATTCACCGTGCCGCGCGGCCCGCAGGGCAGGCCGGTGCTGATCCAGGCCGGCGACTCCGAGGACGGCCGCGAGTTCGGCGCCGCGTACGCCGACGTGATCTTCTCCCGGCACGGCCACTACGACGCCGGACGCGCCTTCTACGCCGACATGAAGGGCCGCGCCGCCCGACACGGGCGCGGCCCCGACGAGATCAGGATCCTGCCCGCGGTGACCGCCGTCGTCGGCGCCACCACCGAGGAGGCACAGGAAAAGGCCGCCTGGATCCGCCGGCAACAGGTCAGCCCACGCAACGCGATCCACAGCGCCGAACAGGTCTGGGGCCGCGACCTGTCCGACCTGGACCCCGACGGGCCGCTCCCGGACTTCGACCCCGTCGCCGACGCCGCCTCGATCAGCCGCGGCCGGGTCCGCTCCGGCACCGACCCGCTGGAGACCGCCCGCGCCTGGCGCGAACTCGCGGCGGCCAAGGGCGGCTTGAGCCTGCGCGAGGTGGTGATCGAGGTGGCCGCGCACCAGACGTTCATCGGCACCGCCGAGCACATCGCGGACCGGATGGAGGTGCACGTACGCGACGGCGCGAGCGACGGCTTCATCCTCGTACCGCACCTGACCCCGACCGGCCTCGACGATTTCGTCGACCAGGTGGTGCCCATCCTCCAGGAGCGCGGCGTCTTCCGCGCCGAATACGAGGGCACCACCCTGCGCGAACACCTGAACCTGCCCGCCCCCGGCCCGGCGGCCGGCACCCACCGCCACGACGACGTGGCGGTGTGAGCCCCGGCCCGAAACCGAGGCCCCCACCGCCCCGCCGACTCAGCTCCAGTCGTTGAGCGCGATCGAGACCCCCGAAGCCGCCGGGCCACGACAGTGGCTCCGGTGGTTTCGGGCGATGTGGTCCAGACGCAGGTTGTCGCGGAACGCCGGGATCAGGTTCAACCGCCGCGCGTACGCCCACAGATGCGGGTGCGCCGCGAGCCGGTGCACGTCCGCGGCGTCCAAGTGCCGCTTGTGCACCGCGTCCAGGTGCACGAGGGTGACCCACAGGTGTACGTCCGCCGAGGTCAGCCGATCGCCCAGCAGGAACGGCCGCACCGCGAGGCGCCGTTCGGCCACCGCCAGGGTGGCCAGCACGGTGTCCATCGCCTCCGCCCGCCGCGACCCGGCCGGCGCCCGCCCGGCCCGCTGCGCCGCGTCGGTGACGTCCTCTTCGAACAGGGTGTCCAGCGCGCACAGTTCCTCGCGCCGATCGGCCGGATACAGATCCGGCCCGCCCCCGAACGCGGTGGCCAGGTCGCGCAGCACGTGCGGCGCGTGGTTGCTGACGATGCGTCCGCTCCACCGGTCCCACAACACCGGCACGCTCACCGGCCCGTCGTAGTGGTACTCCGTCGCCTCGTATGCCTCGCGCAGGAACGCGAACCCGCCGACCGGGTCGAGGCCGTGGCCGTCCCCGTCGCGAAACGCCCAGCCGCGCCCGTCGCGGACCGGGTCCACCAGCGACGTGCCCACCACGTCGCCCAGGCCCTTCAGATCCCGGGTGATCGCCACCCGCAGCGACTTCGGGCAGGCCAGGCACAGATACAGGTGGAAGCGGTACGGCTCGGCGCGGAACCCGGCGCCGATCCGGCCGCGGAAGCGCTGCATCGGCGGGCGGATCGTCTCCAGGCCCGGCAGCGGCGACCCGGAGTGGCGGGCACGGTAGCGCCCGTGGGTGCGGAAGTCGATCGGTCCGGCGGCCTTCGGGGATGTCGTGGACATACGGGTCTCCCTCGCGCGGGTCGTTGAGTGTGGCAACGGTCGAGACGGCACGGCACGGCGCGGCCCCACCCCGAAATCCGGGCGGACCGGTGGCGTGAAACTCAGACCGCGCGACAACTCGCGCTGCACACGCGCAGGAAGTCGATGTGGCGGCGGATCAACAGGTGAACGGCGATCAGGACCCGCGCCCTCGGCAGAACCGGGCGGGGGCCCGCGTGACACACGCAGCCGTCCATGGCTCGGATTATTCGCGCTGTGGACCGCCCCCGCAAGGGCCTTCACCGATCCCCGGCACCGATTCCCGAACCCGCCGATCCCGCCCCCTCCCACACCCGCGAGGGCAACGCACGACGCAACTGCGGCGCCACCTCGTCCGCGAACAGCTCCAACACCGCCCGCCGTTCCGTCCGATCCAGCCCCTCAGTCCCGATCGCCTGCACCTGATGTCCGTACGCGGCGTGGTAGCGACCGATCTTGTCCACGATCTGCGCCGGACTGCCCACCAGCGCGGGGCCGTTGGCGACGTTGTCCTCCAGCGACGTGAACGGCGAACGGTTGTGCTGCGCCGCCGCCGACTTCGCGAACGCGTCGTAGTACGGCCGATATCGCGCCAACGCCTCCTGCGAGGTCGGCGCCACATAGCAGCCGCCCGCACCCGAACCGACCACCGCGTCCGCCGGATCACGCCCGTACGCCGCCCAGCGCTCGCGATAGTGGTCGATCAGATCCGCGTACTTGGCCATCGGATGGAACCCGTTCGCGGTGAACAGCGGATCCCCCCACTTCGCGGCCAACTCCGTGGACGCCCGGCTGGTCGCGCTGCCGTGCCAGATCACCGGCGCCCGCCCGTCCGCACGCGGGAACGGGCGCGGCTGGGTGGTGACCTCGTGCAGGGGGGTGCGAAAACGCCCCGACCACGTCACGTTCTCCTCGCTCCACAACCGCCGCAACAACTCGAACTTCTCCTCCTGCAACTCCCACTGATCCGCCTCGTCGAGGCCGAACAGCGGAAAGTGCCGAGGGTCGTTGCCCTTGCCGACCATCAGATCCAGCCGGCCCTCGGACAACTGGTCGACCGTCGCGTAGTCCTCGGCCACCCGCACCGGATCCAGCACACTGATTACCGTCAGCGTGGTCAACAGCCGGATCCGCGACGTGCGTTGCGCCACCGCCGCCAGGATCACCGGCGGCGCCGAGGACAGGAACGGCTCGCCGTGCCGCTCACCCACCCCGAACGCGTCGAACCCCAACTCCTCCGCCAGCGCCGCGCTCTCCACCAACTCCCGCAACCGCGCGTGCGCCGGCGCCTGTTCGCCGGTGAGCGGATGCGGCGCGTTGGCGCCCAGGGTGAACACCGCGAACTTCATGACACCGCCCCCAGCGGTCGCGGGCGCCGCCGCCCCGGAATGGCCGCGATCAACTCGCGCGTATACGGATGGGTCGGCGCCGCCAACACCTGCTCGCAGGTGCCCTTCTCGACCAGCCGACCCGCGCGCAGCACACCCACCCGGTCGGCGATCTGCCGCACCACGGCCAGATCGTGCGAAATGAACAGATAGCTCACCCCCAACTCCTCCCGGAGCCGGGCGAGCAGATCCAGGATCTGCGCCTGAACGGACACGTCCAGCGCGGACACCGGCTCGTCGCACACCACCAGCTCCGGCTCCAGCGCCAACGCCCGGGCGATCGCCACCCGTTGCCGCTGTCCCCCCGACAACTCCGCCGGTTTGCGGCGCAACACGTCCGCCGGCAGCGCCACCTGATCGATCAGCGCCGCCGCCCGGGCCCGCTGCTCCGCCCGGGTGCCGACCCGATAGGCGCGCAACGGCTCCTCGACGATCTCGGACACGGTGAAGCGCGGATCCAGCGACG
The DNA here is from genome assembly GCF_053618075.1 of Embleya sp. NPDC055664. NCBI lineage: Bacteria > Bacillati > Actinomycetota > Actinomycetes > Kitasatosporales > Streptomycetaceae > Embleya > Embleya sp. NPDC055664. The sequence continues at coordinate 9,714 of NZ_JBSHGZ010000013.1, read as the reverse complement.
CGTACGGGTTCTGATACACCAACTGCATACGCCGGCGCAGCGCCCGTGCCTCGCCGCGCCCGGGCCGGGTGACGTCCCGGCCCTCGATCAGCACACGGCCCTCGGTGGGCGTCTCCAGGCCCAGGATCATCCGCACCGTGGTCGACTTGCCCGAACCCGACTCGCCGACCAGCGCGAACGTCTCACCGCGCCGCACGGTGAACGAGACGTCGTCCACCGCGCGCACCGTGCGCGGCCCCTCCTTGGTCCTCGGCAGCGCGAACTCCTTGACCAGTGCGGTCACGGTCAACAGCGGCTCGGTCCGCGGCACCGGATCGCGGACCGGACGCGGCCGGGCCCGCCGCCGGGTCAAACTGGGCGCGGCGGCGATCAACCCCCGGGTGTACGGGTGTTCCGGATCGGTCAGGACCCGCTCCGCCGGTCCCTGTTCGACCACCTCGCCGCGCGACATCACCACCACCCGCCGGGCCCGGTCGGCCGCCACCCCCAGATCGTGCGTGATCAACAACATCGCGGTGCCGTGCGCGTGGGTCAGCTCCTCGATGTGGTCCAGGATGCGCCGCTGCACGGTGACATCGAGCGCACTGGTCGGCTCGTCGGCGATCACCAGCTTCGGCCGGCACGCCAGCGCGATGGCGATCAACACCCGCTGGCACATGCCCCCGGACAACTCGTGCGGGAACTGCCGGGCCCGCAACGCCGGTTCGGGCAGGCCGGCTTCGTCGAGCGCGGCCACCGCCCGCTCGGCGGCCTCCTTCCCGCTCGCCAACCCGTGCACGATCAGCGCCTCGGCGACCTGGTCGCCGACCCGCCGCACCGGATTGAGCGAAACCATCGGGTCCTGCGGGATCAGCCCGATCGAACGGCCGCGCACCGCACGCAGATCCCGCTCGCGCAGCCCCAGCAGGTCCCGATCCTCGAACAACACCCGCCCCGCGCCGACCCGTCCGCCCGCCGGCAGCAACCCCACGATCGCGTGCGCCGTGGTGCTCTTGCCCGACCCCGACTCGCCGACCACCGCCACCACTTCACCCGGCAACACGCTCACATCGGCGGCCGTCACCGCGTCCACCGACCCATGCGAGGTGCGATACGACACCCGCAACCCGCGAACATCCAGCAACGGCACCTCGGACGCAGCCACAGCCGACGCGCCCGCCGCACCGAGCGCACCCGGCGCAGCCGGCGCCCCGGACGCACCGAGCGCACCCGCCACCCCCGCTTCTCCCGCGACGCCCGCCACCGCCCCCTCCACCCGCCGAGCCCGCCCACCGCGCACCAAGCCGCCGCTCATCGCTCCCGCCTCCGCTCTCCGTCCAGGGCCCGCGAGACGCGGTTCGCCGACAACACCGTCGCCGCGATCACCAGCCCGGGAAATGTGGTCAACCACCACGCCGTGGCCACGAACCCGCGCCCGTCGGCGATCAACACGCCCCACTCCGGCGTCGGCGGCGGCGCGCCGAACCCCAGGAAACTCAGCGCCGACACGGACAGGATCGCCACCCCGAACTCCAGCGCGGCCAGCACGAACACCGGCCCGGACGCGTTCGGCAACACATGCCGCGCCAGGATCGCCCCCGACCGCACCCCGCTCGCCCGCGCCGCCTCCACATACACCGACGAACGCACCCGCAACACCTCGGCGCGCATCACCCGGGCGAAGGACGCGACACTGGCCACCCCCACCGCGATCGCCACCTTCGTGGTGCCGAAACCCAGCGCGCTCACCAGCGCCAGCGACAACAACAGCCGCGGAATCGCCTGCACCACGTCCACCGTGCGCATCAACACCGCGTCCAACCACCCGCCGACGAACCCGGCCACCAGACCGAGCCCGCCGCCCACCACCAGGGCCACCGCCACCGCGACCACCGTCGCCCGCAGCGAGAGCGAACTGCCGTGCACGACCCGGGTGAACAGGTCCCGCCCGAGCTGATCGGTACCGAACAGGTGCGCCGCGCTCGGCCCCTGCAACCGCTCGCGCGGCGTACCCACCAGGGGATCCCCGTCCGCGAGCAGCGTCGGGACCAGCGCCGCGAGCAACACCAGCGCCAGCACCACCAGCGAGAGCAACAACCCGGGCCGGCGCACCACGAACCACGCATGCCCACGCGCCGCGGGCCCCACCCGCGCGCCGAATCCGGTCGCCGTCGTCACGCCGTCCTCCCCACCCGCGGATCCAGCAGCGGATACAGCAGATCCACCACCAGCGCGACCACCACGAACACTGCCGCCGCCAGCAACACCACGCCCTGAACCACGGCCAGGTCCTGGGTGTCCACCGCCGCCGCCGTCAACCGGCCCACCCCGGCCCGGGAGAACACCGTCTCCACCACCACCGACTCCATCAGCAGATTCCCCGCCACCACCGCCGCCAGCGTCAGCGCCGGCAACGACGCGTTGCGCAGCGCGTGCCGCAGATGGATCCGCACCCGGCCCGCCCCCTTGGCCCGCGCGGTCTCCACATACGGCTCGGCCAACGCGGTGGTCAGGCTCTTCGCCAACACCTGCGCGATCATCGCACCCGCCGGCAGCGCCATCGTGATCGCCGGCAGCACCAGGCTCTCGAACCCCTCGTTGCCCATCGCCGGCAGCAACCCCCACTGGAACGACACCACCTGGACCAACAGCAGACCCACCCAAAAGCCCGGCATCGAGATCCCGATCGCGGGCAACGACAACAACACCTGACGCAGCGCCCGCACCCGGGTGAACGTGGCCGCCAGCGCCACCGCCCCACCACCGAGCACCGCCAACACCATCGCGCACCCGGTCAGCGCCAACGTCTGCGGCAGCGCGTCGGCGATCGTGCGCACCACCGGCGCCCCCGTCTGCGCCGACCGCCCCAGATCCCCGCCCAGCGCGTCACCCAGGGCGTGCGCGTACTGCACATACAGCGGATCGTCCAGGCCGTACTCGGCGCGCACCGCGTCGACCTGCGCCTGTGTCGCGGTGCCCTCCAGGCCGCCCAGCTTGATCGACAACGAATCCCCGGGCAGCAGATACAACACCACGAACGAGACGGTGAACGCCGCCCACAACACCACCACCGCCTGCAGCAGCCGGCGCAGCAGATATCCGCGCATCAGCCCACCCACGTGTCGTGGAACTGCAGGCGCGAGGACGCCTCGAAGGTCAGCCCGTGCACCTTCGGACCGAGCCCGTGCACCTGCGCCAGCTCGAACAGCGGCACCACATAGGCCCGATCGGTGACGATGCGCTGCGCCTCGGCGACCTTCGCGAAGCGCTGCGCCGGGTCGAGGTTTTGCGCCTGGTCGTCGAGCACGGTGTCCAGATCGCCGGAGGGGATCCGAAGCCGGTTCACCGTCCTGGTGCCGAACAGGGTGCGCAGGATGTCCGGGTCGGAGCGGGTGACGTTGTAGTAGGCGAAGTCGTAGTCGCCCGCGTTTTGCACCTGGTTCTGCTCACCGGCGGCCAACTTGCGCAGCCGCAGGTCCACCCCGACCCGGCGCAACTGCTGCTGGACCAGCTCCAGGACGGACTGGCTGGCGTTGAACAGCGGCGCGAAGATCACATCCACGCTCAGCCGGCGCCCGTCCTTGACCCGGACGCCGTCCGAGCCGGCCCGCCAACCGGCCTCCTCCAGGAGCCGCTTCGCTCCCTCGGGGTCGTATCCCAGCTGCGCGGACAGGTCGACGTAGCCGGGCGTGACCGAGGCCAGCGGCGAGGTGGCCGCCTTGTACTTCGGGGTGAGTACGGTCTGCGCCACCTCGGGCCGGTCCACCGCCTTGGCGATGGCCCGCCGGACCGCGTCCTCGCCCAGGATCGGGCGTGAGACGTTGGCCTGGAGGACGAAGACCACGCCCGGGTTGGGCCGGGTCAACACGGTGTAGCCGGCGGCGAAGCGGGCCTCGTCCTGCGGCTGTACGTCGCTGATCGCGTCCACCTGACCGGACTCCAGGCTGCCGGCGCGCACCCCGGACTCGGGCACGATCTTGAACACCAGCCGATCCAGGTACGCCTCGCCCGGGTGGGCGAACAGCGACGAGCCCCAGCCGTACCCGGCGCGCTTGGCCAACTCCACGCTCTGGTTCGGCTTGTACGAGCGCAGCGTGAACGGGCCCGAGCCGACCAGGTCGCCCTGGCAGCGCTGTTCGGGGGTCTTGGCGAGGGTGGCGGGGGAGAGCAGGCCCAGCGACATGGTCGAGGTGGCCTGGAGGAACTGGGCGCTGGGCGCGGCGAATTCGATCCGCACGGTGGTCGGGTCGAGCACCGTGGTGCCCCGGTAGCCGGCGAGGTAGCTGCTCGCCACGGTCGCCTTGGCGCCCAGCGCGAGCACCGCGTCCAGGTTGGCCTTGACCGCCGCGCCGTCCAGCGGGGCGCCGTCGGCGAAGGTCACCCCCGGGCGCAGGTGGAAGGTGAACGCGGTGGCCTGCGGGTTCACCTCCCACGAGGTGGCCAGCCACGGCTTGATCTCGCCGGTACGCCCGTCCTGGTCGGTCAGCGAGTCGACGAGTTGGCGGCCCACGTTCAGGCTCGCGTTGGTGCCGAACTGCTGCGGGTCCAGGCACACGGGGTCGGCGGCCAGCGCGAAGGTGAGCGTGCCGCCGGCCTTCGGCGGGCCGACCTCGGCGGAACTCGCCGCCGGGCCGCCGGCGCCGTTGCAGGCGGCGACCAGGGCCAGGGCGGCGGTCGCGGCGGCGCCGGAGCCGGCGGCGCGGCGCAGTCTTCGGAAGGCGGCGGAGGCGGGGTCGGCGGCGAATCGCGAAAGGCGCATGTATATCTCCGGGCAGGACGAATTCACGCGGCGGCGCGCGTGATTTCGGGCAGGGGATATCCATCGATTCACGCGCGCGCGGCGGGTGAAACCCGACGGAAATCGGGCCGGCGCGGGACGCGGCGAATCGAGGGGAGGAATGTGGAACGGCGGGCGGACGCCTCGCGATCACCGGGATCGGCGGGATCGACGAGGGGGGTCCGGCGGCGGAGCAGTCCGGTCCGCGGCGGTCAGCGGGCTCGACAGGCCGAGCTGTGGACCCGGCCGAAATCGACATGCCTGCGCGTGCACAGGGGAGTTCGTGGGCGGTGCACGGCCGCGCCGAGGGGCGCGACGGCCTCGACACGCCGCGAGGAGACCCCGGGGGTGGAGGCGGTGACCGGCACCACGAGCGTCATGACGTCCTTCGACAACAATGGATCGATATCCGTACCGGCGAGAGCCTATCGAGTCCGTAGTGGCGACAACAAGTGGTAATTCCGCTTTTCGGTGGCGGGGGTACGAAAACCCGCATCGGGCGGCAATACCCGCAGGCCCGGCGCCGGCGATATCGCCGACGCCGGTGGGCCGACCGGCGCGGTCGACCGTGCGGTCGCCGGCGCGGCCCGACGGCGCCCTACGGGACGTCGGAGGAGTGGCCCGGGAAGACGTGCGCCGAGGGGTCGATCACGGTCATCGCGTTGTTGACCGCGGTGGCCGCCTCGCCGAAGCCGGTGGCGATCAGCTTGACCTTGCCGTCGTAGTCGACGATGTCGCCTGCGGCGAACACCCGCTCCAGGTTCGTGCGCATCGCCTGGTTCACCACGATGTGCCGCTTGCGCTGCTCCAGGCCCCAGTGGGTCATCGGGCCCAGGTCCGCGACGAAGCCGAGCGCGGCCACCACCGCCTGGACCGGCAGCGTGCGTACCGCGCCGTCGAGCTTGCCGACCACATCCGCCGCCCGCACCTGCCCGTTGCCGTGCAGCGCGGTGACCTCGGCGGAGGTGATCACCTCGGTGGTGGAGGCCAACACCCGCCGCACGGTGTGCTCGTGCGCGCGGAACTTGTCCCGCCGGTGGACCAGGGTGATCGACTTGGCGATCGGCTCCAGGCTGGTCGCCCAGTCGAACGCCGAGTCGCCGCCGCCCACGATCAATACGTCGAGTCCGGCCAGATCGGCCAGGCGCGGCACGAAGTAGCGCACACCCTCGCCGGTGAACGCGTCGGCCGCCGGCAGCGGGCGCGGGCTGAAGGTACCGATGCCGCCGCTGATCAACACCACCTTGGTGCGCACCACCAGGCCGCTCGCGCAGGTGATCGTGACGCCCTCCTCGTCCTGCGCCAACTGCTCGGCGCGGTGCCCGAGGAGGTAGTTCGGCTCGAACGGGGCGGCCTGTTCGACCAGCGCGTCGACCAGGTCCTGGCCCTTGATCGCGGGGAAGCCCGCGACGTCGTAGATCATCTTCTCCGGGTACATCGCGGAGATCTGCCCGCCGGGTTCGGGCAGCGAGTCGACGAGCGCGGTGCGCAGGCCCCGAAATCCCGCGTAGTAGGCGGCGTACAGGCCCGTCGGGCCCGCGCCGACGACGAGCAGATCGGTGTCGACGGTGGTGGACACACGCGCTCCTTCCCGAGCGGGGTTGCCCGGACACTAGCCCAAGGACACACGGCCTTCCCCGAGTTCGTGCCCCGCGTCACACGAACGGAAGCACCAACCGCACGCGAGGTAGCCCAACGGTGGGCAAAAGTCCATACGTGAGCGTATGGAAACCGTGGAACTTGTTCTCATCCGGCTCGCCGATCGTTAGGGTCCCGTCCATGGAGTTCTCCTGCGCGCCGCCGCGACGATCGGCCCTTCGGCGCCGATCGCGATGGGCGCGGACCACGGTCGCGCCCGGCCTCGGCGCCACGGCCCGCCCCGGGTTAGCCCCGCGACCGCACCGCCCGCCCGTGCCGCGCCCGGTCGACTCACCCTCACGGGCGAAGGCGAACGTGTGTGCGGCAAACTGGCGGCGCCCGCGCACCGCGGCGTGATCGAGGTCGCCTGCCGGCGGCTCGGTCCCGATCCGGTACGCGAGTTCGCGGCGCCGCGCCCCAGCGGCGAGGCGGCCGCACCGACCTGATCCGCTTCGAGCCCGTTCGAATCCCGCACGACCGCGAGGACGCACCATGACCCTGTTCCCCGGCAGGGACTCCGACGTCACCACCGCCGTCGCCGCTCTGCTGGCGAAGTGCCGACTGTCGATACCCCGCACGTGGATACTCACCGCGCTCGACTACGCGTGGCACGACGAGCGCCCCGTCGTGGTCCTGCGCCACCAACCCGCCGGTGATCCGCGCCCCGGCGGCGCGCACGCCAGCGTGGTGGTCGACCGCGCCGACGGCACGCTGCTGGGCTGGACCCGGCTGGACGGCCCGCGCCCGGGGCCGCTGCCCGGCACCGAGGAGGCGCACGCCGCCGCCGAGGCGTTTTGGCACCACGTCGATCCGCTGCACGCCGAGGGGCTGACCGTGCAGTGGGTCGCCCAGCACGACGAGACCATCGCCACCGCCTCCGGTCGGGCGGGTTCGGTGAGCGGAATGAGGGTCAACGCGCGTCACATCAACGGGCTCTACACGTGGGCGGTGCTCGCGGGGGACCTGTCCGTGCTCACCTACGAGCGCGACGTGCAGTGGGACGAGCGGGCCGCCCGACGGCGCACCCAGATGTGGCTGCACGACCGCTGGCGGGCCGCCGTGGACGGCACCGCGCCGGCTCCCGGCGCGCCGTACGCACCGGCCCGTCGCTGACTTCGTACCGGAGCAACTGCCCGAAAATTCCGGCAAGTTCGTCGAAACCCCAGCTCACGCGGGTCCTTCGGGGCCCGCGTGCGGCGTTTTCGGCGCCGGGCGCGGTGGTTGGTCCAGACCATTTTGGTACAGACCATTGACCTCTGGTCCAGACCTTTCCTACGCTCACGGGAACCCCGGTGGGGTGGTGGTCGAATCGTTTCCCCACCGGCTGGTGCACGTCCCCGCATGTCTGGCCCCACTCGAGGAGCACCCTTGAGCACAGGAACCAAACAACGCACCACCTTGTCCCGACGCACTCTCGTCGCCATGATGAGCGCCCTGCTGCTTCCCCTCGCGGCGATGGTCGGCCTCGCGTCCCCCGCACAGGCCGCCGGCACCACCGCAACGTTCGTCAAGACCTCCGACTGGGGCTCCGGCTTCGGCGGAAGCTGGACTGTCAAGAACACCGGCACCGCCGCGATCAGCTCGTGGACCCTGGAATGGGACTTCCCCGCCGGCACCGCCGTCGGCTCGTCCTGGGACGCCACCGTCACGCGCACCGGCGACCACTACAGCGCCAAGAACGTCGGCTGGAACGGCACCGTCGCCCCCGGCGCCTCGGTGACCTTCGGCTTCAACGGCACCGGTCCCGGCAACCCCACGGGCTGCAAGATCAACGGCGCCTCCTGCGACGGGGGACCCACGAACCCCGGCGACAACCCGCCATCGGCACCCGGAACGCCCGTGGCGAGCAACGTCGGCGACAACGGCGCCACGCTCACCTGGACCGCGGCGACCGACGACCACGGCGTCAAGAACTACGACGTGCTGCGCGGCGGCACCAAGGTCGCCACGGTCGCCACGACCACCTACACCGACGGCGGCCTCGCCGCGGGCACCGACTACACCTACACCGTCGTCGCCCGCGACAACGCCGACCAGACCGGCCCGGCCAGCTCCCCGGTCACCGTGCACACCACCGGCGGCGGCAACCCCGGCGGCGGTGGCAACGCGGTCAAGCTCGGCTACTTCACCAACTGGGGCATCTACGGCCGCAACTACAACGTGAAGAACATCGTCACGTCCGGCTCGGCCGCCAAGATCACCCACATCAACTACGCCTTCGGCAACGTCCAGGGCGGCAAGTGCACCATCGGCGACTCCTACGCCGACTACGACAAGGCGTTCACGGCCGATCAAAGCGTCAGCGGAGTCGCCGACAACTGGGAGCAGCCGCTGCGCGGCAACTTCAACCAACTGCGCCAGCTCAAGGCCAAGTACCCCAACATCAAGGTCCTGTGGTCCTTCGGCGGCTGGACCTGGTCCGGCGGCTTCGGCCAGGCCGCGGCCAACCCCGCCGCGTTCGCCGAGTCCTGCTACAACCTGGTCGAGGACCCGCGCTGGGCCGACGTGTTCGACGGCATCGACCTCGACTGGGAATACCCCAACGCGTGCGGCCTGACCTGCGACACCAGCGGCGCCGCGTCGATCAAGACGCTGCTCGCGGCCACCCGCGCCAAGTTCGGTGGCAACAACCTGGTCACCGCGGCGATCACCGCCGACGCCTCCTCGGCCGGCAAGATCGACGCGGCCGACTACGGCGGCGCCTCCGCGTCCGTCGACTGGTACAACGTGATGACGTACGACTTCTTCGGCGCCTGGGACGCCAAGGGCCCCACCGCCCCCCACTCGCCGCTGACCTCGTACACCGGCATCCCCAAGGACGGCTTCAACTCCTCGGACGCCATCGCCAAGCTCAAGACCAAGGGCGTACCGGCGAACAAGCTCCTCCTCGGCATCGGCTTCTACGGCCGCGGCTGGACCGGCGTCACCCAGGACACGCCCGGCGGCACCGCCACCGGCGCCGCCCCGGGCACCTACGAGGCCGGCATCGAGGACTACAAGGTGCTCAAGAGCAGCTGCCCCACCACCGGCCTCGTGGCCGGCACCGCCTACGCCAAGTGCGGCAGCAACTGGTGGAGCTACGACACCCCGGCCACCGTCGCCTCCAAGATGCACTGGGCCAAGGCGCAGAACCTGCGCGGCGCGTTCTTCTGGGAGTTCAGCGGTGACACCACCAACGGCGAACTCGCGGCCGCGATCCACAACGGCCTGGGCTAGCCCCGAAGGCGCGGCCACGAACGCGGCCGCCTTCACCGCTTCGTGACCGCACGGTCGTGGGCGCGGCCCCCCCGGGGGGCGCGGCCCCCCCCCCCCCCCCCCCC
>NZ_JBSHGZ010000012.1:240257-240942 GCF_053618075.1 Embleya sp. NPDC055664 | reverse complement strand
GGTCTCATTCCGAACCCGGAAGCTAAGCTCTCCAGCGCCGATGGTACTGCACTCGAAGGGGTGTGGGAGAGTAGGACGCCGCCGGAATCTACGTGAATAAGGGGCCCCACCCCGGTGGGGCCCCTTATTTTTTTATCCTGTTCTATTTATCGTGGCGACCCCTGTGTACAGGGGTTCACGGCCACTGTCGGGTGCGCCGACTTCGTTCGTCATACGGGACAATGGTGGTCGCGCCACAGGCGACTGCGTACCCGTACGACGATCACGAGGAGCAAATCCCATGTCCAATCCCCCCTCCGAAGGACGGCCGAGTCGCCGTCCCGGTGGATCGCAGTACTCGGGGGGCGGTGGCGGCGGTGATCGCCGGCCGTTCAACCGTGACGATCGTGGTGGCCGTCCGGCTTCCGGTGGTCGTGGCCAGGGCGGTCGTGACGATCGAGGCGGTTCGCGTTCTTCGTTCAACCGTGACGACCGCGGCGGCAACCGCGGTGCGGGCACGGGGCGTCCGCAGTCCGGTGGGCGGGACGATCGTGGTGGGTTCTCGCGTCCGTCGTTCAACCGGGACGATCGTTCCGGTGGCGGTGCGCGTCCGCCGTATCGGTCGGACCGGCCCGAGCGTTCGGATCGGCCTGCCCGGGACGACCGTGGGTCCGGCCGGCCGTCGTATGGCAATCGGGACGATCGT